>JBARUM010000448.1:0-3087 GCA_049645725.1 Maribacter sp. | reverse complement strand
AAGTAGCGTAATCTCTTCAAGAAAGGTATTGGAAGAAAAATTAAAACGATTGGAAATCAAATATAGGAATAAGGAGGTTCACAGGCCGGATAATTGGGGAGGATATATTGTGAAGCCTTTTTCGATGGAATTCTGGCAGGGACGACCAAATAGACTACATGACCGAATCCTATATAGTTTGAAAAACAGCATTGACTGGAAAATAGAACGGTTGGCACCTTGATTCATAGCAGATAACATGAAAAATTTACTTTTAATGCGTCATGGTAAATCCTCTTGGGAACTTAATGTAAGTGATCAGGATAGGGCGCTTTTGCAGCGTGGTATTACGGATGGGAAATTAGTGGGTTCTAAATTGTCCAAGAAAATTTTAAATATCGACTTTGCTTTTTCAAGTCCTGCAAATAGAGCCCTTCATACAGCTATGATATGTCTTAGGGAGTTGAGGTTTCCTATGGATTACTTTCAAGTGGCTCCGGAACTATATGACTTTTCAGGAAATCAGGTATTGGATTTTGTAAAAAGTCGCTCTAACGATTTAAATACGATTTTAATTTTTGGTCATAACCATGCTTTTACCCACATTGCAAATACTTTGGGAAACGAGCATATTGAAAATGTGCCGACGAGCGGATTTGTGCACATAAAATTTAGCGATAAATCCTGGAGCACAATTACAGAAGGATCAACAATACAAACAATTTTTCCAAAGAATTTAAAATAATGGTGAAGTATAACAATCAGTACGTAAATAGAGAAATTAGTTGGTTGTGGTTCAATGAACGTGTACTTCAGGAAAGTGCTGATAAGAACGTTCCTTTGATAGAAAGGTTGCGATTCTTAGGAATTTTCTCGAACAATTTGGATGAGTTCTTTAAAGTTCGCTATGCTACTGTAAAACGTATAGTGGAAGCGGGTAAAACTGGTAAAAGCGTCCTCGGTGGAGAAAAAGCGAAAGACTTACTAGAGGAAATCACAAAAATCGTAATTGATCAACAGACTAAGAGTTTGGGAATACTCAAACGGATAGAGGATGAACTGGAAAATCAGAATATTTTCATTCTCTCGGAAAAAGAGCTAAAAGAGAGCCAAAAAGAGTTTGTAAAGGACTACTTTCTTCAAAAGGTAAGTCCACAATTGATGACTATTATTTTGAATGACCTTACCCGTTTCCCAACATTAAAAGATACAGCAGCTTATTTAGCTGTGCGCATGGTAATTAAAAGTAATGGTGGTAAAAAGGAAAAACGTTATGCCTTAATAGAAATCCCAAAAGGGATAGATCGTTTTGTGGTTTTACCTAAAGAGGGTGACAAGAACTATATCATCATATTGGATGATCTTATAAGATACTGTTTGGATAGTATCTTTACCATGTTCGAGTACGAAGCTATTTCAGCACACATGATTAAAATCACTAGGGATGCTGAATTGGATATGGATAATGACTTAAGCAAAAGTTTCATAGAGAAAATATCCTCTAGTGTTGAGCATCGAAAGATTGGAGATCCCGTTCGTTTTGTTTATGACAAAAGCATCGGTAAGGATACGCTACAGTTTTTAAGTGAAAAGATGAACATTGAAGACACGGATAGTGTTATTCCCGGGGGTAGATATCATAATAGAAGGGATTACATGGGTTTTCCAAGTTTAGGAAGGCAAGATTTACTTTATGATAAAATTACTCCCTTACCCATAAAGGGTTTGAGCATGGAAGGTAGTATTCTTGAAGAAATTGCTAAAAAGGATTACTTGCAGTATACGCCTTACCATACTTTCGCCTATATCCTCAAATTCTTAAGGGAGGCGGCACTTGACCCTAAGGTAAAAAGCATTAAGATTACTGTATACAGGCTTGCGGGTAATTCTCAAATAGCAGCTTCGTTGATTAATGCCGTGAAAAACGGAAAGCAGGTCACGGTTCAGATTGAGCTCCAAGCACGTTTTGATGAACAAGCCAATATAGAATACGCCGAACAACTTCAAGCCGAAGGGATTAAACTAATTTTTGGTGTACCTGGATTAAAAGTACACAGCAAAATATGTGTCATAGAACGTGAAGAAAATGAGGGTATTAAACGATACGGATTCATAAGCACGGGTAATTTTAATGAATCAACTGCTAGAATTTATACGGATTATACTTTGTTTACGGCACACGTGCCAATTTTAAAGGAATTAAATAAGGTATTTGACTTTTTTGAAACCACCTATAAAATAAATAAATACAAACACTTAATTGTTTCCCCCCATTACACAAAAAGTACGTTCACAAAACTTATAGACAATGAAATAGCGAATGCTATTGTTGGCAAGGAGGCTTACATTAAGATTAAAATGAACAGCTTTACTTCCTATAAAATGGTAGATAAGTTGTACGAAGCCAGTAGGGCAGGGGTTAAGATTCAATTAATTATCCGTGGTATCTGTTGTTTGGTACCTGGCGTTAAAGGAATGAGCGAGAATATAGAGGCTATTAGCATAGTAGATAAATTCTTGGAACACACACGACTTTTTGCATTTGCGAACGATGGAGAACCAAAAATCTATATTTCATCTGCAGACTGGATGACCCGTAATCTGGACTATAGAGTAGAAGTGGGTTGTCCCATTTATGATGAAGATATTAAGAAGGAGCTGATGGACACTTTCAAAATCTGCTGGAATGATAATATGAAAGCCCGGATTTTTACAGAAAAGCAAGATAACGCCTACCGTAAATCTAAAGGACCTAAAAGTAGGTCGCAGTTTGCCACATACGATTACTACAATAATAAATTGAAGGACTAATAATAAAGATAAGATTCTAAGACGTCAACCATGTATACTCTCCTTTATACTCAAGTTTTTCATTATCTCAGCTTCGTACGCTAATAAATCTAGCCATTTTTGGTTTACCTCCTTTAGGTCTCCATATTTTCGGGCAAATTTTAAAAACATTGTATAATGTCCTGCCTCACTGACCATAAGCTTATGATAAAAATCTGCCAATTCTTTGTCCTTGAGTTGTTCGGATAAAAGTCGGAAACGTTCACAACTTCGTGCTTCTATAAGCGCTGCGTATAATAGGCGATGTACTAGTTGCAT
>JBARUM010000447.1:0-4403 GCA_049645725.1 Maribacter sp. | reverse complement strand
GGCTACGCTACACCCCGAAAATGGTTATCTTAAAATCTGTCTTCTCACACAGATTTTTGCGGAGAGACAGGGATTCGAACCCTGGGTACCCTTGTTAGGGTACGACGATTTAGCAAACCGCTCCTTTCGGCCACTCAGGCACCTCTCCTAAAACTGTAATGAACTTTCACCCGAAAGCGGTTGCAAATGTACATTTTTACTACACTATAAAGCAACTATTTATTGGGATTTTTTTATCTATCCATTTAAGAATTGGACCACATCAAAATACCTCCTTAGTAAAAAGTGAATATTGAAGCTCCAACAGATTTCTAATCAGGATATTCAACCCTTAAGTGATAAATATTGGTCAACTTCTGTTTAAACACTTTTTTAATAATCTCGATTTCTTTAAAAGTAATGTCCGCGTTCAAAAACTGATTGGATTTCATTTGTCCGGAGATGATCTTGTCTACGAATTCATCTATTATCAAAAAGGTGGGATCCTTTAGACTCTTTGATGCAGCTTCTACAGAATCCGCCATCATTAATATTGCAGTTTCCTTTGAAAATGGTAGAGGACCAGGATATCTAAAATCATCTTCATTCATCTCTTCCCCTAAATCTTTTTGTTTTTTATAAAAATAATAGACCAAAGTAGTGCCATGATGGGATCTAATAAAGTCAATAATCCTATCAGGTAAATTATTTTTTCTAGCCAATTCAATTCCCTTAATGACGTGATTAATGATTATGCGTGAGCTATCCTTAGGGTTCATCTCATTGTGAGGGTTAACATTGGTTATCTGATTCTCAATAAAATAGGTTGGATCATTCATTTTTCCAATATCATGGTATAGTGCCCCTACCCTAACCAGCATGGCGTTAGCACCAATTTGATTAGCCGCAGCTTCTGCTAGGTTCGCTACTTGAAGGGAATGATTAAAAGTGCCAGGAGCCTTATTGGAGAGTTCCTTCAACAATTTAGAATTGGTATCGGATAGCTCTAAAAGGGAAACGTCGGACACAAGACCAAAAAGCTTTTCATAGATGTAGATTAGTGGCTGAACGAACAGTGTGATCATGCCGTTAAGTAGGAATAGGCTAAGGGTAAACCATTCAATATTGTCCAGATTTCCTTCATGAATTATATGAAATGCCAAATATCCTATAACATAAATAAATGTTATCTGACCAACGGATACAAAAAGATTTGCTCTTTTATAAAGCTCCGAAACCGTTAATATGGTGACAATACCTGTAATAATTTGAAGGAATATATATTCAAAACTATTGGGTACTACAAAACCCAAAATGAGCACCGTTAGCACGTGAACAAATAATCCTAATCTAGCATCAAAAAATGTTTTTAAAATAAGTGGCAGAATACATAATGGCACTACAAACACAAGAGCTTCATTATACTTTACTACCATCGTCGTAACAAATACAAGCAAAAGGATATTAAAAAAAATGAATGTTACTTTAGTATTATTGGCAAATACCGCTTTTCTATATTTCTTTAGAAACAGTAAGAGCATTATTAAGACCAAGGCAACTAAAACCGTATAGCCTGCAAGGATAAAGTAATAGTTATTCGCTGTCCACAGTTCTGACTCATATTCAGCCTTTAACGATTCTAAAATCTTTAGATTTTCAGACTCAACAACCTCACCTTTAGCAATTATTAGTTTTCCCTCATCCACCATTCCTCTGGTGTACGAAATATTGTCAAATGCTTCTTTTCTGGCTTTCTGAGATAGGTTTTCATCATAAAGCACATTAGGAGTTATTAAATCGAAGAAAAGCTCTTGAAACTCCTTCTCGTAAATTAAAAGACCCTTTGTGGATAAAATAGATTTAACAAATACATCCACGTCTGTGACCCTATAGAAATCTGAAATGGCTACTCTGCTGGCCTCGTTATTTTTTATCAAAAAAGCGTAACCACTTTCTATGGAACGACCGGAATTTTCCAAAATACCGTATACATACAAAGAGTCTAAAATACTCTTAGAAGTAGTTCGTAAATAGTTTAGGCTTCTATTTCCTAAGTTGCTATCGGCCCATTGAGCGTTAAACTTATCATCAAATTTTTTATAAACCTGATCTGCAATGTCTTGACTATATCTATAATACGGAATTTGATTATCCTCTATTTGCTTTTTTTCCTCAGTGAGTTCTGCTTGCGTTTTCTTTATAGAAAAATCAAAGGGAGCATATAAGTTTTCAAACTGCCAAGGCTTTCCTTTTTGAAACTCGTATTTGAACTGACCTCCTTTTGGAAAGAAAAAAACAATAAAACCCACCGCCATTATGTATAAAATATATTTATACACTAGTGACTGGTTTTTGTACAGGTTATCCAAGAGGTCAGAATTAATGGTGAATTATTCAAAAATAGAAAAATATAACCTGATAATAAGGAATTGAATACATTACCAGTAGGTTGAGTAAGAATTTATTAATTTCGTCTTGTTTAACAAATTCACATATGAAAGAGGTAGTAATCGTTTCTGCGGTCAGAACACCTATTGGAAGTTTCATGGGGGCACTCTCAACCGTTCCAGCTTCCAAATTAGGGGCAACGGCCATAAAAGGGGCTTTGGAAAAAATAAATTTAGACCCAGAAATGGTAGAAGAGGTACTAATGGGGAATGTTGTTCAAGCAGGAACCGGACAAGCACCGGCAAGGCAAGCAGCTATCTATGCGGGAATACCGGACACCGTACCTTGTACAACAGTTAATAAAGTGTGTGCCTCAGGAATGAAAACCGTTATGCAAGCAGCACAAGCAATAGCTCTAGGAGACGCTTCCATAATAGTTGCCGGCGGAATGGAGAACATGAGTCTTATTCCGCACTACGTGCATCTTAGAACAGGTACAAAATTTGGACCATCCTCGCTAATAGACGGCATGCAAAAAGATGGCCTGGTTGATGTTTACGACCAAAATGCAATGGGCGTATGTGCTGATGCATGTGCATCAAAATATGAGTTCTCCAGAGAAGATCAGGACGATTTCGCCATTCAATCCTATAAAAGATCAGCATCTGCTTGGGAAAATGGTCATTTTGAGAATGAGGTCGTACCGGTTGCTATACCACAGAGAAGAGGAGAACCACTTATGGTCAATGAAGATGAGGAATATAAAAACGTAATTTTGGAAAAAATTCCTAACCTTAAACCCGCTTTTTCAAAGGATGGTACAGTTACTGCCGCCAATGCCTCAACAATTAATGATGGTGCTGCCGCGCTAGTATTAATGAGCGCAGATAAGGCAAAAGAATTAAATCTAAAACCATTGGCAGTAATCAAGGGTTATGCCGATGCTGCACAAGAACCAAAATGGTTTACCACTGCTCCGGCCAAAGCCTTGCCAAAAGCACTTTCCAAGGCCGGGATTTCTATTAATAAAGTAGATTTTTTCGAATTTAACGAAGCATTTTCAGTGGTAGGACTGGCAAACATGAAACTATTAGGCCTTAAAGACACTAATGTAAATGTAAACGGCGGAGCCGTTTCTCTAGGACATCCTTTAGGCTGTTCTGGAGCAAGAATACTAGTTACATTACTAAACGTTTTGCAACAGAAAAATGCTAAAATAGGTGCAGCTGCAATATGTAATGGCGGCGGCGGGGCTTCAGCACTTATTTTAGAAAGAAAATAAGAAAATAAGTTTCCCGAAAACTGATTCATGCAATACGGTATTTGCCCTCTTAGTATCATAGCACTTAGACAGTCTCCAGAAGAGTCTGCAGAAATGATTTCCCAACTACTCTTCGGGGAACATTTTAAAATTCTAGAATCTCGAAAACTTTGGTCAAAAATTAGAACGGCACACGATAAATACGAGGGTTGGGTCCTTAACAGGCAGATGGATTTTATCCCTAAAGATGAGTATGACCAAATTTCTAATTCAAAGAAGAAGTTACATTGTACGGATCTAATTTCCTACGTGGAAAGTGACAAGGGTGTTTTAATACCCATCCTCTTAGGATCCAGTATCGTAAAATCTAAAAGTTTACCTATTAGATTCGAAGGCGGGTTTATAAGCTTAAAACAGGCCAAGGAGAATTTTGTGAGAACCGCTTTGCTTTATTTGAATTCACCAGAGTTATGTGGAGGCAGATCTCCTTTCGGAATAGATGCTGCAGGTTTTACTCAAATGGTCTATAAAATAAATGGATATGGACTACAGAGAACAGCTGAACAACAAGCATCCCAAGGAACTGCGCTAAGTTTTGTAGAGGAAAGTGAGCCTGGGGATCTAGCTTTTTTTGATAACACCAATGGCATTATAAATCATGTTGGCATAATTATGGAAAATAATTATATTATACATGTAAATGGTAGAGTTAGAATTGATCGTATAGACCACACAGGAATATTTAATAATGACCTAAGACAATATACGCACCAAC
>JBARUM010000446.1:0-4242 GCA_049645725.1 Maribacter sp. | reverse complement strand
CCCCTAGCTTGTTGATCACTTGCTAGAAAACCAATTACAAGACTTCCTAAGATAAGTAATACACTCCCATTGGTCAACGAGTGTTTTACCACTCCCGATAGGCTTATTTTTGTCTTGTTTTCTTTTTGAAAATATGACATTAGTAAAACCCCTACAATTATGGATGGTGCTTCCATGAGAGCCATTACTGCCACCATATGTCCGCCAAAATCAATTTGTTCCAACTCTAAGAAAGATACTGCGGTCACAAATGTTACGGCACTTACGGAACCATATGCAGCTGCTATGGCACCGGAGTTGGCAACACTGAATTTTCTTCTTAAAATGAAATAGCTAAAAATTGGCACAAATAGAGCCAAGAACACTCCGAATAGAAGTGACCAAAGTATCTCCATATCCAAATTACTGTGGGAAAGCTCCATGCCACCTTTAAAACCTATAGAGAACATTAAATAAAGTGATATAAACTTGGAGGAATTAGTGGGTATTTCCAGGTCACTTTTTAATTGTACGGCAAGTATTCCAAGAAAGAAAAAAAGTAGCGCAGGGTTGGTTAGGTTGTCTAACAACAAATGTAAATCCATAAAAACAATTGACTGGTTGTAGAGAGAGTTTTAATCCTCATCATTAATAGCGATAAGCTTAATTTTAATATCTCCTTCAATCTGAAGTCTAAAACCTTCGTTTCTAGCTTTTAAAATGAGGTCTTTTGACTTGCACTTTGAATCCTTTAAGGATGCTATGCGCTTCTCTGACCAGTTTGCATTTGTGCTAACGCCGGTTTGAAGACTTAGCATTTGTAGATGATGAAATTTTATTTTATCACTTATAAGAGAAAAAAGGACATCTGCAGCTTCCGCAGGGGAAAAGATGCCCTCAACTAATTTTATTGTTTGGTTTGGTTTCAATTTTTTGAGGTTTAGGAATTTCCCATTGCCTTTACTAAAAGAACACAGGATATTATTCCTGAGGCAACCAGAAGGCGATCCATAAATAGACTACCGTTCGTGTAGGAGGTTATAAGGCAACCAGCTAAAGCAAGAAATCCAAAACCTATATATAAATGTATTTTTTTTAGAGACATAGTTGATTAAATTTTGTTAGGAAATTTTTATTCGTTTACGGATATTTCTAATGTACCATTAATTTTTATTGAGAACCCTTCAACCCTTGCTCTTGCAAAAAAATCTTTTGCGACAGATTTTTCGTGCTCTAGTTCTGAAATTCTTTCATCAGGAAATTTCGTGTTTGCCTCGGAAAAACCTTCACATAAGGAAAGTCTTTGTAGCTTATGAAAGTTTATTTTTTCATTTAGCAACGCCTGCACTATGTCAGATGCTTCGGAAACGGTAAAGTTTCCATCTACCAATTGAATTTTTTGAGCTGTTTTAGCATCTATTTTTTCTACTGCTGCTTTCATAGTTTTATTTTTAGTTGAATTATAATCCACTACAAAGTTTAGAATAATTACTCATAAGTTTTTATTTATATTTATTATATATTCTATAAGAATATTTTATACAGCATAGTGCTAGAGTAGCTTTTTGGCGTGAGGTACTGCTGTTTTTGGACCGTACGCAATATTTTATGGGACCTATCATAAGAATTAAAGTAAAATTCTAGGTCCAAACCCTAAATTGACATTTTGAGTATATTGGGGCTTAAAGTTCGTATGTTTTACTGGGCCAAACGATTTGTTCAAAGTGTTTTCTTTTGGAAACATGAAATCGTTCATGGCAATTAATCTATTTAGTTCGTCATTAGGAGTGTTGACTTTTTTATCGGAAGGGTGCCATGTAGTTAAGGAATAAGTGGTTAAATGCCGTGGTATGCTGTTTTTTGTTTCGACGGATTTTGGGTTCGGGGAATAATCAATCATAAAAAACTCAAGCGTAACTGAATATTCAACAGTACCTTGCATACTTTGAGAACTTGCAGTTGGTTGTATGTCCAGCCAAAATTGAACATCTATTTGGTCAGGAATTATTTTTTCGTTCATTTGGGTGAGGACCAGAGTAGGAGCAAGGAGTAGAAGGATCAGTGTTTTCATAAGGTTATGATTTTTGAGAATCAAATTCTCTATTTATTTAAATATACAATTTTTAATTCATAAATTATTATTTATATTTATTATGTTAAACATTAATATAATTTATGAATTATACATTACATCAACTCCAAGTATTTTTAAAAGTATCTGAAAAACAAAGTATTACAAAAGCCGCGGAAGAATTGTTCTTAACGCAACCAGCTGTTTCTATCCAGATAAGAAATTTTCAAGATCAGTTTTCCATTCCCCTAACAGAGGTAGTTGGAAGAAAGCTTTACATCACAGATTTTGGAAAAGAAATTGCAGTTGCCGCAGAGAAAATTTTGGATCAGGTACATGCTATAAATTATAAATCCTTATCCTATGAAGGGAATCTTTCAGGTAGGTTGAAAATATCGATAGTATCTACCGGAAAATATGTAATGCCTTACTTTCTTACCGATTTTATAAGTGAAAATAATGGGGTGGAATTATTAATGGATGTTACCAATAAAGCCAAAGTGGTAAAAGCCTTAGAGCTTAACGAAGTGGATTTTGCGCTGGTATCCGTATTACCTACTCATTTAAAAATTAATAGTGTGGCTCTCATGGAAAATAAGCTTTTTCTAGTAGGAGGTACTAAACGTATAATAAAGAAACATAGTAAAAAGAAACTTTTTGAAAAATTACCGCTAATATACAGGGAACAGGGTTCTGCAACTCGGAACGCAATGGAAGGTTTTATAAGAAGCAATAATCTGCCAGCAATGAAAAAAATAGAGCTCACCTCAAATGAGGCTGTTAAACAAGCTGTAATGTCGGGACTTGGTTATTCTATAATGCCACTTATTGGCATTAAGAACGAACTGCGGAATAAAGACCTCCAGATTATAAGGGTAGCAGGATTACCTATAAGCACTACCTGGAACCTCATATGGCTAACTTCTAAAAATTTATCGCCAGCTGCTAGTGCATTTTTAGAATATGTGAAACAGGAAAAGGAAAAAATTATATCAGAACACTTTGATTGGTTTGATAGTATTGAAAATACAACTAGTTGATAACTATACTTTTGCCGTGTTTTCTCGCAAGAGTGTAGACTGCTCTTCATCCATATACACTATAGGTATGGCATAAAGCATTGGCATATTTGAAGAATATTTTGACTTTAATACTTCGTTAATTGTGTGAAACAAAAGGGATTTGGTTTTTCCTATAATTAAGGTCTGTTTTTTACTTTCAAGAATACCACTTAATTCATTCTTCTCAAATATTTTTTTGACAGAGATGCCAGCGCTAAACAAAAGAGATTGATCCATAAGTAAATGAACTATTTCCATTGCTTGTTCGTCGTCTCGGACTATTATATGGGCAAGTATCATAAGTCTTCTATTTTAGAACACCGGTTTAGATATTCCCATAGATTACTAGCGAAGAAACAAAGGGACTAAACCGGTGTTTGGAACAAAATTGTGTTCTATTTAAATCTTTTTAATACTCTTAATCCATGCCTATAGCCGAAAGACTTTCATCGCTACCTTGATAGGGTCTAATTTCTGCTTCAAGAGTGGGATATTGTCCGTAGAAATTATTACCGTCCTCTCTCCTTAAAATAAGTTTTACCACCCCGTTAGAGGAAATGTCCTTCTGTTGTATGATTAATTTACTGCCATAAATATTAAAATAATTGTTCATGCCATCTAAGTCATTCAACCCACCCATGACCGTAATGATCTCTTTGTTGAAATTAAATTTCAGTTGAGGTATATTTGAATTGTAGGCATACTCCGAACCATCTAAAGGTGAAAGTTTTAGTTTTACCAATTGCTGTCCAAAACTAGTGGTAAAACATAAAACTAATATTATTAAAAGAAGTGCTTTTTTCATAACAAAAAGTTTAATCTAAATTTAAACAATATTCTCAAACAAAAAGCAATACTTTCGTTAAAAAATAGTTAATCTATTATATTATAATAGCAATACTATTATATTTGGGAATAGTTTAAAAATAAGAATCCATGGAGCGCTTATTACAATCAGTTAAAATAGCCATTAATGAAAAGATTTATGTTAAAGACCCTGAGTCGTCAGATCTTGGAAAACGAATTATTGAACAAAGTATACTCATGATTAATGAAATGGGATTTGAGAGTTTTACTTTTAAAAAATTAGGAATAAAAATTAAATCCAATGAAAGCTCTATATATCGGTAC
>JBARUM010000445.1:0-2391 GCA_049645725.1 Maribacter sp. | reverse complement strand
GTCATGAGCCTTGATGTAATTTACCATCTTATAGAAGATGAAGTCTATAATGATTATATGAACCATTTATTTAATTTATCCGAGCGATATGTAATAATTTATGCTTTTAATAGCGACGAACCCAAGGGTAATGCCCCCCACGTAAAACCAAGGAAATTCACAAACTGGATAAATATAAATAAACCGGGGTTTAAACTAATAGAACATATTCCAAATAGGTATCCGTTTGATGAAAAAAAACCAAGAACAACTTCTTTCGCGGATTTTTACTTTTATGAGCGGATGGAATAGCGATCTAAAACAAAGTATGAATAACATTAAAACGCCTGTTTATTAAGGTCATCAAAGTCTTTTTTGAAGAATTATTGAATAAAAATTTATAGGAATAGTAAACTTAGTTATTAACCGATAAACGGAACCTGTATTGAGCTTGTCGAGGTATTGATAATCCACTTATCTATGATAACGAAACCCACATCTCTATCTTAAAGCGTCATCCATTGCTTTATTGAAGACCTCAAAATCCTGTAGGTAATTGTGGCCCCCGCCTTCTACGGTATAAAAAGACCCCTGGCCTTCCGGTACTTTTTTAAATAAATTTTGTGCCTGTTCAAAAGGAATAATATGGTCTACGGTACCGTGAACAATATAAATTGGGCATTTTACTTTTTGTACATATTCATGGGATGGGAAGCGGTAGTTGGACAAAAGGTCTATTGGGAAAATAGGAAAACGATGTTTTCCAAGCTCCACCGCACTATAGAAAGGTGATTCTAAAATCAACTTACAGGGATTGTTCTCAGCGGCTAACCCAGATGCGACTCCGGTTCCAAACGAGCGGCCATAGATTACAATTTTGCTTTCATCATAGCTCTGCTTCGTATAGTCATAAAAAAGCTGGGCGTCCTTTTTTATTGCTGCTTCGCTCATTTCCCCCTTACTTTTTCCATAGGTACGGTAATCTACAAAAATGGCATCGTAATTATATTTAGTAATTAAATTGGCCACATGTGTCAAGTGAGAAATATTCCCAGAGTTCCCATGAAAATAGAGTATGACTCCCTTCTCTGAATAGTTCTGAATATGAACGGCATTCAATTTAGCACCATCGTCCGCAGTTAGCCAAAATTCTTCGTAGAGTTGGCAAAAGTCATAGGTGTGGTTTGCCGGCATTTGGGAAGGAATAAATATTAGCTTTTCCTGAAAAGCATAGGTCGCGCCAAGTAATAGCAAATAGATAACCACTAGTACTATACTAATTTTTTTAAGTCTTCGCATTCGATTTTTTTGAGGAGTGCTTTACGTTTATACTTGAGCCCTCTAAGTTTATTGGTTTTGGGCGTGTCATTATGATGTCGGCTAACATTTTGTGGTAAGCTTCAAAGGTATTCAAGTTCTTATGCCCGCCGCCAATAACTGTGTGTAGCGTTGTAGATTTTGGTTTTATACGCGAGAGTTTAACACTGGTTTTATAAGGAATTAATTTATCATCCGTACCTTGAATAATATGTATAGGGCATTTTACATATTTGAGCCATTTATAGGTAGGCATGGGAAACTTGATCAACAAAGACAATGGCATAAACGGCACATACTTCTTGGCAACTTTGCTTAAGCTATAATAAGGAGCGTCTAAAATAAGCATTCTGGGATGGTTCATAGACGCAAGCTTTGTAGCAAAACCAGAACCTAGGGAACGCCCATAAAGGATGATATATTTCTCGTTAACATTGTCCTTTATTTTGTTATAGACCACCTGCAAATCTCGTTTTATGGCTTTTTGCGTTCTCCTTCCGGTACTTTTTCCAAAACCACGATAGTCTACCATAATTACATCATAACCATGTCTGGTAAAGTCTACGGCAAACTTGCCCCACCCTTTTATGCTTTTGGAGTTTCCTTTAAGATAGAAAACAACCCCTTTGGGGTTTTTGGTCTTAAACCGAAGTCCATTAATAATAGCACCATCCCTGGTTTCGATATTATATTCTTCAATTTCCTGATTTTCATAATAGAACTGAAAGTCCTTGGCTAATTTCTCCGGTTTAAACATTAAAAAATCCTGCAAAAAATATACAAGGATATTTATTACAAGATAAATGACACCGACGAGCGTCAAAACATATAGCCAATCTATACCTGAAAACATATGATTTCAATGTACAAAAAATACAGGGTTTATAATTTATCTATATAAAAAAAGACCCGAAAGGGTCTTTTTCTTTTACTATAGTACTACTAATTACTTAGATTCGGATTTTTCATTCATCATAGTGGTATACTCTTCTACCATAAACTCAATCTCGTTTCCCTTGTTGTTGGTAAAAATATAAGTAGCATTATTTTCAATATTATTTTTTGACTTTAACGTCATATCCTCTATAATCCTTA
>JBARUM010000444.1:0-4889 GCA_049645725.1 Maribacter sp. | reverse complement strand
ATATTTGTTCCATTTGGCTTCGGTGGTTTCAATGGGCCCGTGCACGGCGTAAAAGGATAAAAAAGCGAAAAACGGTCCGTCTTTATGGTTTGAAATAAAATCCGCAGTCTCGATGGCCAATCGTTTGGTCAGGTTCTCACCTTCATGTTTATAATCTAGTTTAGGGTTGTCCCATGGCGCAAAATAGCCACCTTTTGGACTACCTACTTCCCAACCTCCTTTGTTAATATCAAATCCATTATTCTCTGGACTGGATGGCTCATCACCTAAATGCCATTTACCAGCGAAAAAAGTTTTATATCCATTTTGCTTCAACGCTTCTGCTATCGTGATATCTTGATCAGATAATGTATGTACATATTCAGGTGGCATCACCTTGGTGTTATGATTTGCTACCCATTTTTCGCCAGTTGTCGCACCGATCCAGTCCGTAACACCGTGACGTGCCGTGTACTGCCCCGTCATTACACTGGCTCTTGATGGGCTACATACTTGTGCTGCCGCATAACCTTGTATAAATTCCACACCTTCTCTAGCAATAGCATCTATGTTAGGGGTTTCATAATACTGGCTGCCAGAATAACTTAAATCATGCGCGCCTAAATCATCTGCGAGAATAAAAACGATATTGGGTTTTTTAGGCCGATTTTCCTTAAATGAAGCATCTTTGTTTTTACAGCTACTTCCTAAGATGGCGCCAAAAAAAAGGCAAAAAAGCAAACGGAATGATGTTCTTAACATACTAATGTTTTTATTGAAAATAGTATCCTTACAACTAATAATAGGATAGAAATTCAATATTAATACTCATTATTTACTCTCAATTATTGCCAAAACTAGTTTTTTCATTTTAGTAACTACCTGTGGCTTCTTTTCCGCAACATTATTTGTTTCAGATGGGTCATTTTTTAAATTGAAAAGTTGTGCTTCGCAACTAAAGCCAGGGTCAACAAAGGCCAATCTAATGATAGACTTTCGCTATGACAAAAAACATGAATGCTAAAAAGTAAGAAAGACGCAAGGATTGAATCATTCCATATAGCCTTATTAATTGAAATCATAGTTATTTACTAATGGAGTGATGAAGTAAATTCCTTTTCATATAAGAAAGACGCTTTTGCCCCAACAGCCCTAGCTAATGGGCTGTTGTACGGCAAAAACATAAACTAACTCAACAAAATAATTTATTACTACTACTTGCGGGTATCTACTTTAATTAATGAACTTCATTGATCACACACTATTTTCTATATTAAGTTTGCGATATCCATACTGCTAATAGGAATTTCATATAATTATGATATTGGCCTATTGCAAAGGGTCTACCTTTTTCATCGGTTACTTATCCAGTAGACAGTTTTACAGAAATCTAATATTTCTAGCTCTCATTTTTTAATTTGGTTTTAATTAATGGTTAAATGGTTTTGTTTTATTTGCACTTCTTAAAACTTCCTTTTCACCTATTAACAAATTGCACACATGGATAAAGCTCTTCATAATTAAATGTTCAGCTGTAAAATTAATTCCTTACCCTATATTTATGGTGTATTTACAAAAAATATCTGATTTTATATAAAAATCAATAAATTTCAACTATATTAATTATGTATTATTCAAAAATATTAATTATTTAGTCACATAATATGGACATATATTATCTAAATATGGATAATATTACTTTTTTATATACTTTTCATATTAGACCAGTTTTTATTTCTTAGATTATTGATTCTAAGCTATTCTAGACAACATGAAGAAGAAGTTGTTTATTAACGATATGACATTAGCAGAAGGTTTTCTGGGGCAAAAAATGATTGTACTCCCAAATACCATTCGAGAAAGTCAAAAAAAGAATTACATTACGCGTTCTTTTCATATTTCTGATATGGGATTTTACCCTAATGCCAGTAATCACTATCGCATTAGGAAAAAAGGAGCTAATGAATATATTTTCATTTATTGCGTAGAAGGCGAAGGAACGCTTAATGTAGACGGCGAATCTATTAGGGTCTCACCAAATTCTTTCTACATCATACCAAAGAACACGGCACATTCTTATAAAGCTCATGAACATAACCCTTGGAGTATTTATTGGATTCATTTTGATGGTTTGGCAGCCGAAGCTCTATACGAACGCTACCTAGATCCAAAAAAAACCGACAATTCCATACCTTTTGAAAGCGAGCGTATTTCCTTGTTCAATCAAATATATCAAATCTATCAAAGTGAGTATGTACTTCCAAAATTGGAATATGCTAACATTCTAGGTCTTAATCTTGTAAGTTCATTTATATACAGGGAGGTTAAAGACAGTGTGCATATGGAAAATCACAATAACGTGGTAGACTCTATAATAGATTTTTTGAACGAAAATTTGGATAAATCCTACAAATCTGAAGAAATCGCCGAAAAATTCAACTATTCACCATCCTATCTTTTTAACCTTTTCAAAAAGAGAACAGGTTATTCCCTGATACACTTTTTTAACTTAAAAAAAATTCAGAAAGCATGCGAGTATCTAAAGTATACTGATTTGAGCATTAAAGAAATAAGTTACAAAATGAGCTTTCAGGATCCTTTATATTTCTCGCGAACTTTTAAAAAATACATTGGAGTATCACCGCGGGTCTACAGGAGTCAACAACATGGTTAATTGGAAAGAATCAGAATCACCCAGATGTTTATGATATCCTAATTTTTAGGATGGATTATTCATAAATCGGCAATAAATAGTCTTTGTATTAGCGATATCGAAATATAATAGTTGTATTATCCATATATTGAATGGGATTGTCCATTTACATTGAGGTTAAAACTTTTTAATATTGCTTAGACCTTTAAATAACAATTTCATTAGGATAAAACTATCCAATGAAGTAAACTCAAACAACCTGACTCATGAATACTTTATTAACTAAAATTACAAGTAAGTACATTTTATTTGGGCTTGCTCTTTTTTACAGTTGCCTTTTGGCGCAAGCACAAACAACTATAACGGGTACAGTTACCGACTCAGAAACCAACATCCCTTTACCGGGAGTGAATGTTGTTGCGGGTACCAAAGGAGCAATTTCCGATTTCGATGGTAATTACACGATACAGGTATCGGACGGAACTGGCGTTCTGGTATTTTCATCAATTGGCTATGGTACCAAAGAAATTGCTATTAATGGTCAGACTAACATTAATATTTCCTTAGATCCTCAATCCGAGGCACTTGATGAAGTAGTAATCGTTGGATATGGTACCGTTAAGAAAAGTGACCTTACGGGATCTGTATCTTCAATTGATGGTGCTGCCGTAAAGGAACTGCCTATCACATCTGTGGACCAAGCTATTCAAGCAAGAGCTCCCGGTGTTCAGGTAATACAAACTTCGGCTGCTCCTGGTGGTGGGGTTTCCGTACGTGTTCGTGGATCCAATTCCGTTAATAGTGGTAGTGAGCCATTATATGTCATCGACGGATTTCCGATTTATCCTAACAATAGCGCTTTTAGTGCAGGTGGTAACAGACAAGCTACCAATGTTCTTGCATCTATTAACCCTAATGACATTGAATCTATTGAAGTGCTCAAGGACGCCTCGGCTACTTCTATATATGGCTCAAGGGGTTCTAACGGTGTAGTACTGGTAACTACAAAACGAGGTAAGGCGGGAGTGTCCAAAATAAATTATGAAGGATCTTATTCAACTCAAACCGTAGCTAATACCGTTGATGTCTTGAACGGAAGTGAATTTGCTACTTACCTTAATACTCTGGAGGTTAGCCAAGGTGGAGCACCTATTTATTCACAAGCGGAAATCGATTCTTTTGGAGAAGGTACAAATTGGTTCGATGAGGTTACCAGAGCGGGATCCATTCAAAACCATCAATTAACCTTTACTGGAGGAAACGAGGCTACACGCTATGCGATATCGGGTAACTACCATGAGAATCAGGGTATTCTTAAAAATACCGATTTTACCAGATATGGAATTCGATTAAATTTAGATAATTCGGCATTAAATGGTTTTCTTGATATTAGTTCTAGCTGGGCTTTTAACAGAACGGTTTCTAACAACGCCCCAACGGATAGAGGAGGGCCTGGAGGAATTATCATTACGGCTTTAGGCTTGGACCCTACCGTACCTGTTCGTGATACCGAAGGACAGTTTGCCTTGGCTTCTTACGATGGGCGTTTCTCCATTAACCCTTTACAGGAACTTGAATTTGTGACGGATCAAGATATTACCAATCGTGTTTTAGGTAATACTAACTTCACTTTTAACCTGATGGAAGGCCTAAAGTTTAAGACCAGTATTGGTGCGGATGTATATAATATCAGCAGAACAAGTTTCTTCCCTGTTGAAAACACCAGGTTAGGGCGTGATAATTCTGGTTCATTGACACTGGCAGATAGAAATCTTATAAACGTACTTAACGAGAATATACTTTCCTACAATAAACAAATAGATAAACATTTTATTGACGCTATAGCTGGATACACCTATCAGAATGAAGTCAACCGACTTAATCTTGCAGAAACAAGAGGTATTACCGCTGCCAATGTGGACCAGGCCACCCTGCAAGGTGGACCAGATATTCAGACACCGCAGTCTGGGCGTATTGAATGGACGCTGGCATCTATTCTAGGTAGAGTCAACTATATTTATGATGACCGCTATTTGGCAACCGTTACTTTCAGACGCGATGGTTCTTCGCGCTTTGGTAGTGAGAACAAATGGGCGAACTTCCCATCTGTTGCACTAGGCTGGCGCCTTTCTAATGAAGGGTTTTTCAAAAACTCGGGAATTACCGATGTCATCAACAATGTAAAATTACGTGGAAGTTGGGGTCTTACGGGAAACTCTGAGATACCTGTTTTCAATTCGTTGGCAAACCTTAATGA
>JBARUM010000443.1:0-1648 GCA_049645725.1 Maribacter sp. | reverse complement strand
TTCTTGATTTTGACCTTACCAGACATGATGTAGGTGATTTGCTCATTAGGGTGTTTGTGCCAAGGTATATGTGCTCCCTTTTCCAAATCAAAAATGGTCATTTGACCTTTTTCTCCATGAAACCATTTACGCTGAATACCTTCACCAATAGTTTCCGATTCCATTTCATCAAAATTGAAATGTTGCACTTTTGAGGTAGCCACAGAATCTATGGTATTAACCTGTGCATTTGCAGTAACGTTGACAAATAACGCTGTTATAGCCAATGCAGCTATTGATTTTCCTATATTCATTCTATTATATTTAAAACACACTCAGTGTCATTGGTTTTTAAATTATCTAACCCATCGGGTTTAAAGTCCTTCTAAAATAAAATTGCCACTTACTTTTCTAAGGTTTACGACATTTATGATTCCAAACCTATCACCTAACGTCTTACTAATAGTACCGTTATCTATTAATTCAGACGCCTAATTAAAATATTATGTTGCTCAATCATATCTTCAGTTTGATACACAAAACTTTCAAACATCAACTCTATATGAGTCGAAACAGCTTTACCTTCAAGTGGCATTATTTTTTGATGAGAATTATATAACCGTAAAAATCTCGTTTTCCGGTAATCTAGATTTAGGTGTTTTTTCAGTGGAATTAAAATCAGATTTAGCTCTATAGCCTAAAGAAACAGCAACTAATGAAGTAAACCCTTTTTCTCTTAACCCGAATTCCTCATCTAAAGCTTTTACATCAATACCTTCCATTGGTGTAGCATCTATTCCTAGACTAGCAACACCTAGTAGAAAACTTCCTATATTAAGATATACTTGTTTTTCCATCCAATGTTGAAGATCTTTTAAATCGTATTTATGAATACCTGTAAATGCTTTAACAGCACCTAAGAAGCCGTTTTTGATATCTTCATTTGGAAATCTTCCGTCTTTGTCTTCGGTATCTGCAATATGCTGGTAGTATGCGTCATCCGCATCAATTTTTGAGCAAAACAAAACAACAGCCGAAGCATTAGTTACTTTTGGCTCATTGAAACTAAAAAAGCCTTGAGTTCCTTTTGCTAAACGTGCTTTACCTTCTGTAGTTTCGGCAACTATAAAATGCCAAGGCTGAAGGTTTACGCTTGACGGACTCATTCTTAGTAAATTTTTGACTTCAGCCATATCTGCTTCAGATATTTTCTTGGTTGTGTCGTATTCCTTGGTAGTGTATCTCCAGTTTAATGTATCGTGTAAATTCATTTTTATCTTTTTAATATGTTGATTTAATATTATAGGACAAAGATAAAAAGGTGATACCGCCAAATTTGAGTACAAAAAGAGGTGATGTTGGTATAAATGGAGGTTTTTTAAGGGATAAATCTTAAAACTTTCCTAATACGTGGTAAGAACAAGTAAAAACTAAAGTTTTAAATACTTGAATTCTATGGTAAACCTTTATAAATACAAATTAAGCAGTTAGCTCAGTCATTTTATAAGCACTTACATTTTCTAATTTGTCTTTGGATGCTACTCTATACGCAGCTATATGACTACTTTGAGAATGTTTGTCTAAATACTTTTGATTCACCCATTTTTCGTGAAATAAGAACAGATTGGGGTTATCGTTATCTTGATGCAAGTCGTAAGCAATACAACCT
>JBARUM010000442.1:0-5611 GCA_049645725.1 Maribacter sp. | reverse complement strand
GCATAGGTTATGATGAGAATACCAATATTCCTTATTCGACGGCCTTGAAAACCTCGGCAAAGGATTTTTATGTTGGTGTAGCCGTTAATCCCTCTCGTGTCCAAGATACTAGTTACAGTGTTATCTACACAAAAGAATTTAATAGTATTACGGCGGAAAATGCCATGAAAATGAAAGGTATCTTTCAAGGAATAGATAATAAAGGGAACCTTATCTTCGATTGGACAAAACCCGATTTGATTGTGGATTTTGCAAAAGCCAACAACATAAACGTACACGGGCATACGCTTATATGGCATGAAAGTATCCCCGATTTTCTGAAGGATTTTGATGGAACCAATCAAGAGTTTGAGTTGATTATAGAAAAGTACATCACGGCCGTTGTTTCTAGATATAAGGGTAAGGTTAATTCTTGGGATGTGGTGAACGAGGCAATTGACGACGGAACCTCTGACTTGCGGCAATCTAAATTTGTTGAACGTATGGGTACTGACTACGTAAAAAAATGTTTTCAGTATGCAAGAAATGCGGATAAAGATGTGAAATTATTCTATAATGACTATAACCTGATTTTTGATACAAAGAAACAAAAAGGGGCATTCGCCCTAGTTGATGACTTGATTGCCAATAGTCTTATAGATGGTGTGGGATATCAAATGCATATCGACTATAATTTTCCAAGTAAGGCAGCCATTAAATCAGCGGCAGACCTTATCGTACAACGCAACCTTTTTGTCCATTTTTCAGAATTAGATGTAAAAATGAATCCCAAAGGTGATGTTCAGGAGTTCACGGATGAAAGGAACATTGCACAGGCTAAAAAAGTATATGAGGTTGTAGAGGTGTATAATAACCTTCCAAAAGAAAATAAATATGCTCTTACCGTTTGGGGCCTTAAGGACAATGATTCTTGGATAATCCCACGTTTCGGATTCCCGGATTGGCCACTATTGTTTGATAGTTCCTTTGGAAAAAAGAAAGCTTATTTAGGTTTTATCCAAGCATTAAAATAATTAGGCAGAACGCGGTTCCATCTAAACCAATCAAGGTATACTGTCTTATGTTAAAATTTTAAACTATCTAAAAGTCATGAATCACATAATTTAAAAAGCTCATATTTCTTTGAGAACTTTTTTGTTAGTACTATTTTTTCCCTCACAAGGTTCTCACCCCTGTAAGTTAATTCCGACTACGGTCAAGCTCATATATTCTTGATTATAGATTTACCTAAATCTATAATAACAACTTTCTATAGTGCGGATTATCATTAAAAATAGCACCTTAAAATCTGGTTGACAGAATATTTCTTAAATATTTGTTAATTAATACTAATTTCTATACCTTGCATTTAAGAACCAGTTAGTTATGAAGAATATTGTAAAACAAATAGATTCCAAAACACTATCAGATTTAGTAATTCTGCTCACATTCATGGTAGGTATGGTTATTTATCTACAATACTCGAATGAAATTCAAAATGAGGTGAAAGATATGATGTATCATCCCTTGCAGGAATTAAAGAACAGTATTGCCGAGCTGGACTCTCCTCGTAGATAATTCCTCTTCTAAATAATTAGAATAAATAATTTTCAAATGATATTATTAGCTTGACCTTCTGCTTAGCTTATCATTTACTATTTCAGATTTTACACCTAAATACTATTTTTAAATACGCTTCAACTTAAAAATAAGGAGAATGAACGTATTTAAAAAAATTGCCCATTTTCGTTGAAAGGCCTAAAGTTAGGGCAAACTGCAAATTAAGTTCCTCCTATCGAATTTTTTGGTGGTTTTTCGGATAAGCAATAGAGATTCATCTCTTTATTACATCTTAGCACCGAAATATAACACCCCCGATTATGAAAACAATATTACTACTTAAAGAAGTCTATTTAGAGGGTTTCAGAAACCTAGGAAACTATTTGGTGAAAAATTACTTCAAGGCATTTGCTTTGTTCACCTCAATAATGTTCGCAATTGTTTTGTATGCATTCTTTTATAGAATATTCACCGGATTTGTTTTTGCCAATATTTAGAAAATGGAGAAAAAACTAAATTATGAGAAAGTGCTTGCTTTTACTTGCTGTGTATTCGTTGCTATTGTTCTTTTACTAATTACGAAAATGACCTCTGCATCCTGGACAGGTACAGTAATTGATTTTTAGTCTTTACTATTTATTTGTCCGCTACAGTAGCGATCGATAAACTCTATCTCTTATGATATGGAATCAGTTAATTTCATACAGATTCAAGGTAAAATATTCTAAGTTTCATTTAGATATTTGAACCACAAAATCTTAATTTCATGGTATGAAAAAACTGATACAAATATTCGGGGCTTGGTATGGCGCCAAAAAAATAGGTGGCGGCAAATGTGGCTGCATAGGCAGCATTTTTGTCTTTATCCTACTTTATTGGATTTTAGGGCATGTGCTAAATTATTTCTGAGAACTATACCCATCTTAGGAAGCTACTCCTATTCTTACGTGATTTTATTGAATACCTTCGTACTCGTTTTCATATCAGAATACCTAGGATCCTGAATATAATCTTGCTTTTTCATTTTGATGACCTCAATACTTAAAAACCCAAATTCACTAACGACCTTTCCATAAAAACGGTAGATTCCCCTGCCCCTAAAGCTATATTTAGCGGCCACAGGTGGAAAAAGCACCGTATCAAAAACTTTTCCCTGCTGATCTATTAATGTTGCAAAATGCATCTTTTTACCGTTATGGGTGCTGGTATTTTTCACGGTCACCAAATACCCATAAATATCGATACGATGGTTCAAGTAGCGTTCCAGATTTTTACTCCCGTTCGTGTTTTTTGGTGGTTCCGCCAGCAGCTCAAAAGGACTACACAAACAAAAGCCCAAAAGCTCTAATTGTGTAAAGGCCATTTCAAGATCCGTGGTATCTAGTTGTGGAATCTTGAAATCTTGGTGCTTTGCCGGAAATAGTTTCGGATGATCAATTTTTACGTTCTTATTCAGAAAGAGATGTGCCTTCCAAAGCAGCTGATGTTTATTTACCCCCGTAAACCGAAAAGCATCTATTCGAATCAGGATACCTATTTGATCTACTGTTATAAAAACACGATCTAAAAAATCCTCTAAGGATATAAAATTCCCATTTTGTAACCGTTCTTTTAAAATGCGTTCTGCCACACGATTTTCCAATTCGCGTAAATACCCAAATCCAAGAAAAATAGCTAATCCATAAATTATATTTTTATTAAAACTTCTATTGATACAGGGTGGATGAATAGTTGCACCCAACATCCGGGCCTCATGCACATAAAACTCGGAACTGTAGAATCCACCTCCGTTATTGAGTACGGCTACCATATATTCCAAAGGATAATAGGCGCGTAAAAAAAGTGTTTGATAACTCTCTACGGCATAACTGGCCGAATGACCCTTTGCAAATGCGTAACCGGCAAAGCTTGCAATCTGCTCCCACACTTCAAAAATAATTTTATCATCCTCTCCCCTTTTTCGGCAATTATCAATAAATTTTTCCTTTACTTTTTGAAATTCCTCACGCGAGCGGAACTTTCCACTCATACCGCGACGCAATACATCGGCCTCACCTAAATCAAGACCTGCAAAAATATTAGCGACTTTTATGACATCCTCTTGATAGACCATGACACCGTAGGTTTCGGGCATAATTTCCAACATGACCGGATGGGCTTTTTTCTCAGTTCTACCCGGATTTCGATGACGAAGAATGTATTCTCTCATCATTCCGCTCTTCGCCACCCCAGGACGAATTATTGAGCTTGCAGCGACCAAACCAAGATAATTATCTACTTCCAGCTTTTTGAGCAACATGCGCATGGCAGGTGATTCCACATAAAAACAACCCATACATTGCGCCGTTTTTACAAGTTCATTGATTATGGGGTCTTTAATAAATTTCTTCACGTCATGAATATCAAAGCTACCCGATTCATCAGCTCGGTTATAAGCAATGATTTCTAGGGATTCCTTGATTTTTGCCAACCCACGTTGTCCCAAAATATCAAACTTGTAAAGCCCTACATCTTCAGCGATAACCATATCATATTGCGTAGTTGCAAAGCCTTTTGGAGGTAAGTTCGTGGCCGAGAACCAATGCAGTGGTTTTTCAGAAATCAAAATACCTCCTGCATGAATACTCAAATAGTTGGGCATGCCTTTGATCAAACCACCGTACTTTATGACTAGTAACGAGACCTCATCGAGTTGTGAAGAATTATATCTTCCTTCGGACAGAAAATCGATTTCACTTTTTGGAAGTCCAAATACCTTGCCTAATTCGCGGATGACTCCCTTATCCTTAAAAGTCACATAGGTTCCCAAAAGTGCTACATGTTCAAAACGACCAAAAATATATTGGGTCATTTCTGGTCTATCCCTATGTGAAAAATCGATATCAAAATCTGGCGGATTAGTACGATACAAATTCATAAAACGCTCAAAGTAAAGGTCTAAATCTATAGGGTCTACGTCAGTAATACGCAGTAAATATGCTACAATACTGTTGGCTCCACTACCCCTGCCCACATAAAAAAAACCTCTTCTACTGGCCTCGGAAACAATATCCCAATTGATTAAAAAGTAAGAAACAAACCCTCTTCCTTTTATCAATTCTAATTCCTTTTTAAGTCTTTCCTCTATGTGTTTGCCTCCCTCCGGATATCGGTCAGGCAGTCCCTTTCGACATAATTTTTCTAAAAGGACCTCGTCCTCTTCTCGACTACCAGAATACATTTTCAAATTTTGTGGTTCCCTATTTTTAGAAAAGTCAAAGTGGATACTACACGAGTTTAATAGGCGTTGAGTATTTTCTAAAATAAAAGGGTGTTCAGAAAAAGTGGCGGCCAATTTCTTGATAGGAACCATTTTTTCATCTTCACTTGCTTCTTCGGTCTTTTCCAACTTACTCAGTAAAATGTTCTTATCAATGGCACGTAGCAAACGGTGTGCATTAAAGTCTCGCCTATTCCTAAAAGTAACCGGCTGCTGTACGATCAACTTATGCTTTAGTTTCAATAATCTGGAAAAAGGCAAACGGCACAAATCGGCAATAGAAATTCCTATAAATTCATACGCTGCAAAATCATATTGATTGTTCTGTACTACTTTTTCAAAAGGATAGACCACATAGGCATGCTCAAATTTTGGAGCGATTGAAGGAAGTTCTTTAGCCTCATGCAAATGTTCCGAAAGGAAATTATTAAGTTCTAAATAACCGTCATTGTTCTTGGCTATTGCTATAAAACATTGATCAACACCATTTCTAAAATCTATGCCCAGTATGGGTCTTATATTATATTCAGGAGCCAATCGTACAAAATTGAGTCCGGCCGAAGTATTGTTAATATCGGTAAGGACCAATTGCTTGACATGATTTTCTTGAGCCAATCGCAAGAGTTCCTTTTCAGAAAAAGTTCCGAAACGAAGACTATAATATGTATGGCAATTCAAATACAAGTTCAAGAGTCAAGTTTAAATACAAATAGTTGATGGTTTCTTGTTAACGGTTGTCAGTCGAAAATCTAAACTATCAACTCAATTTTATTGCTTTCTGTGTGCCAACACGATCGGCGGTTGCCCGTTAAA
>JBARUM010000441.1:0-2138 GCA_049645725.1 Maribacter sp. | reverse complement strand
GATTCAATGGGTAGAAAGCAGAAACTAACGGTAATAAACGAAGGAGCATTATATCAATTAATTTTTAGATCAAGAAAAGCTGAAGCCAAGTTATTTGCGAAATGGGTTACGCATGAAGTATTACCATCAATAAGAAAAACAGGATCTTATTCTATTGCGCCAAATTTAAAACAGAAGTCAATTGATACTAGGAAAATGTTAACAGATGAATGGCATAATAACGGTGTTAATAAAGGGTGGGAATATGGAAAATTAACTCTTGCTGAATACAGGCTTTTAAAATTTAAAGAAGGTAAGCGTAAAAAAGATTTAGATGAAGGAGAGTTAAAAGCTTTAATGGCACTTGAAGCTATGGAAATGTTAAACTTACATTACAATCCAGTAAAGGGTTATTTGGAATGCGAGACATCTTTAGGAATTACAGCCAGCAAGGTTTTAGAAACTAAAGGGATGAAGGAAGTTAAGGAATTAAAAGGATGATTATATTAGTAGAAATTCTTATAGCTTTTATATCTTTTATATCTTATTTTTTAGGTCTTGGATATGGTATTATGTTCTACGATAAAGATCTAAGAAAAGATGTAGAAACAGGGTTAATTAAGGTAGGTCATAAGATCTATGTAGTTAAGGAATTAAAAGGAGAGAATAAATGAACAGTCTAACATTAAGCGGAAACATTACAGGAGATCCTCAGGTATTTGCACCAGAGGGATCAGAGTCAACAAAGATTACTTTTAACATTGCTAATAATGATAATAGTAAGAAAATAAATGGAGAGTGGCAAGCAGTACCAATGTTTATTGAAGTAGAGTATTGGACTAAAAACCCTCAGAAATGGTTACAGAAGATTATTAAGGGTAACAAGTGTTCTTTTGTTGGATCTCTTAAAATGGAGTCATGGGAACAGGATGGCAATAAGCGTAGCAAGTTAGTTGCTGAGATTCCTAGTAATAAGTTTCCAGAGATAGTGGAAAAGCAACCGTTTTAATAATTAGCCCCGAAAGGGGTTAGGGGGAGATAACATGACTGATAGATATATAATAGAATTAGAAAGAGGTTGTTACTCTGCTCCATGGAGTGGAGATCCTGGAAGGACAACATTAAAATGCAATGCAAAATTTTTTGGTAAAAAAGGTGCTATTGCTCGTTTAGCACATGATAGGAAATTTAGACCATTTATAAATGCAAAAATAATAAAAGTCCAAGGAGATAATATGAAAATATACGATAGACAAGAAAAATTACTAGCTGAAACTAACAAAAAAATAGGATTATATGACATTATCAAAATAGGCGATGTTTTATATTCAGTTTGTATTAAAAGCCATAATATAACCGTAGAGCCGTTTACTTTTAATAGTGATATAGATAGTTCAATTGTATCAAACAAAGCAACCTGTCCTTATTGTAATGCGCAACACTCAAATATTACAGGGTATGGAGAATATAGGTGTGATGTTTGCGGTTCAGATTTCGGCTATGAAAAAGTTATAACGGTTGAGTATTATACTAGACCGTTTAAGAGAAATGATAAGGTGGTGGAGTTGTGACAACATACCAAAAAATAATACAACACTCTGTAGATAATAGTGATGTATCTACAGAGGATCATTTAATAGAAGAGTGTTCAGAGCTTATTAAAGAACTATGTAATGAAAAAAGAGGTAGAGAGTCTTTTATATTATTAGAAATGGCTGATCTATTATTCCAGATTGATAAGTATTTGTTCCTGCATGGCATAAGTACAGAGCAATTAAAAATGTTATCAATAGACAAAACCAATGTTAAATTTCCAGGATTATTACAAACTTTTAATAATCCACTTCAATAATAATTCGCAATCGTGTTGATTTTTACAAGTCAACACTTTTTGTTTAAACATATCAAAATCAAATTTCTTTTTATTTTTAAAAAACATAGTTACCTCCAATCGATAAAATTACATATCCAAATAATGCACCTATAAAAAAATCATAGATCCTACTTATTAGAGTTTCTTTCTTCGATTCGTTTAAAGATGTCTTGATTTTCTCGTTCAATATCTCTTGCTGTCTTATTATCTTGTTCGAGAAAGTTAACAATTCTCTCTGATTCGCTAATTGAATCTTCAAGCCCTGTATTGATATCTCGTTGCTCTT
>JBARUM010000440.1:0-7700 GCA_049645725.1 Maribacter sp. | reverse complement strand
GAATATTGGACAAGCTTACAAAGGAATACCGCGCAGATGGAAAGCTTAATAAAATAGGTAGAGGGTTGTTATAAAATAATTTTCTAATTTTACGTTTTAATATTAAACAAATTTATTTAAAAAATGAGAGAAATAGTTTTGGCCATAGGTATGGTTTCCATGATTGCGTTCACTTCATGTAAGGAAAACGCTTCGAGTAAAATAAATACAGATAAGGTTGCAGAGGCAGCTGTTAGGGATGAGGCTTCAAAAGCAATTCCTGTAATGAATTTTGAAAAGTCCGAGCATGATTTCGGTACTATTGAACAAGGTACTCCACAAGAAACGGCCTTTAAATTTACCAACACGGGTAATGCACCATTGATTATTACAGATGCAAAAAGTAGCTGTGGTTGTACGGTACCCAATCCTCCCAAGGAAGCTATTGCTCCAGGAGAATCCAGTGAATTATTGGTTAAGTTCAATGGATCGGGTCAAAATCAGGTTACAAAAACTATAACGGTGACCGCAAATACTGAAAAAGGTTCTGAGATTTTAAGAATCAAGGCTTTTGTTAACCCAAAGGGAGCAGCTCCGTTAGGACCTGTCAAATAAGATTTTAACTACTAAAATAGAATACCAAAAATGGGTGATATAGGGCAGTTTCTTCCAATGATTCTGATTTTTGTGGTAGCATATTTTTTTATGATCAGGCCACAAATGAAAAGACAAAAGGATGAGAAGAAATTTTCGGCTGAATTAAAACGTGGTGACCGTGTTATTACCAAAAGCGGACTTCATGGTAAAGTTGTTGATTTAAACGATAAGGATGGATCTTGTGTTTTGGAGACAATGGCCGGAAAGCTAAAGTTTGACCGATCGGCAATATCCTTAGAAATGAGTAGGAAGTTAGCTGCTCCAGAGAAAAAGTAATACTAAACTTTTAAATTTTATTAAACACCAATGGAAACATTGGTGTTTTTTTATGCTATTTTTTTTACCTTAAAGCGACCAAAAAAAATTAAGGATGTTAGGGAACAGAAGAGATTTTATCAAAAAAAGTGCCTCTGGCATAGCAATTACAGGTGTATCATTTTTATTTCCAATGGAACTGCTAAGTTCGATACGAAAAAAAGTAAGTCCTAACGATACTATAAATATTGGCTTGATAGGGTGCAAAGGAATGGGCTTCTCAGATTTAACTTCTATGCTTAAAATGAGCGACGTAAATGTAGTAGCCTTATGTGACGTGGACGAAAATGTTCTTCGTGAGCGTACCTTAAATTTAGAAAAGGCGGGTATTAAAAAACCAAAATGGTACAGGGACTATCGTAAGCTTTTAGAGGATAAGGATGTAGATGTAGTGATAATTGGTACGCCCGATCATTGGCACTGTTTACAATTAACAGATGCCTTACAGGCCGGGAAAGATGTTTACTGCGAAAAACCCATAGCCAACTCTATCCAAGAAGCTGATATTATGCTCAATTATGTAGGAGCAAGTGATCGTATGGTGCAGATTGGGCAATGGCAAAGGAGTCAACCCCATTTTGTTGACGCCATTAACTTTGTGCATTCTGGACAGTTAGGAGAAATACGGTTGGCTAAGGCATGGGCATATCAAGGTTGGATGAAACCTGTTCCTTTAGTTTCCGATACGTCGGTGCCAAAAGGGGTGGACTATAAGATGTGGTTGGGCCCTGCCTCGGAAAGGGCATTTAACCCAAATAGATTTCATTTTAATTTCAGATGGTTTTGGGATTATGCCGGTGGGTTAATGACAGATTGGGGAGTACATCTTATTGATTATGCCCTATTTGGGATGAAGGCAGGAACGCCAAAATCGGTTATGGCATTAGGTGGTAAATTTGCCTACCCTGATGATGCCTCCGAGACTCCTGATACTTTACAAACCGTCTATGAGTATGAGGGATTCTCAATTCTTTGGGAGCATGCCACAGGTATAGATGGTGGTAATTATGGAAGAAACCATGGGATTGCTTTTATTGGTAATAACGGAACTTTAGTCTTAGATAGAAAAGGCTGGGAAGTAATACCAGAGGAAGAGTTTCAAGGCTGGGGTAACGAAAGAATCCCTAAAATGGAAGCTTCATCATTTGATAAGGGAAATCTAAGCGGGCTGGATTTACATACGGTAAATTTTATAGAAGCAGTCAAAAGTAGGGATGGCTCTAAGTTAAACGCACCTATACAAGTAGGATATGATGCCGCCCTTGTTTCCCATATGGGGAACGTTGCCTTTAAAACCGGTAATAGAATTTATTGGGATGAAAATTCCGGAAAATTTAAAAATGAGGAAGCCAATCAATTCTTGAAACCGAACTATCACAACGGCTGGAAACTACCTATGCTTTAAACAATAGTGCGTATATTAATCTAGCACTATTTGTATTTGTCATTTAGTCCTTTTCCTTTTTTAATCATCGGAAGTATTTTGACTAAACGGGAAATTTTGGTCTTTTCTTGTTTTGCGGTTGAAATATATTCAGCATACTCTTTTTGGCTATAGGGAGATAATTTTTTGAAGGATTTATTGGCGTTCTTATCATTTTTTAACGCCACTTCTAGCTCAGACGGTAGTTTAAAACTAACCAGACCTCTTTTTTTTGGTATTAGTTTAATTCCCTTTTTTTGATTTTCAATCGCTTCATGAATATAGCTTAGGACGCTTTCTTTTTCTATATCTTCAATTGAATTGAATTTCCAGTGGCGCATTGCTTGCGTTTTTCCCTCTTGTGCCTTCGTTAGTACATTTTTGAAATCGCTTAAAAACACACCATTAAAGAACCAAATGCCAAAATGCTCTTTGAATTTACAAATGGCCAATACATTTTTCCCTTTTAAAGTATAAGTGGGGAACATCCATTTAAAGGTCTCTTCTAAATCGGTCTTAAGGGTCAAATCCTTAAAATTCCTATGGCCTCCTTAAATTGGTGTTCTTCCGCAAAATAGGTCTCTATTTTTTCGGATTTATCCATGATGCTAAATCTTTACTTGCAGTAAGTTCGGAAATTTTCACGATAACATCAACAGCTTTTAGCATACTTTCCACCGGAACGTATTCATATTTTCCATGAAAATTATGTCCTCCAGCAAAAATATTAGGGCATGGAAGACCCATAAAACTCAGTTGCGAACCATCGGTGCCACCTCTTATCGGTTTTATAATAGGGGTAATGCCTACTTGCTCCATTGCCTTTTTCGCAATTTCAACAATATGCATAACCGGTTCTATTTTTTCCCGCATATTAAAATATTGGTCTTTAATCTCCAAGGAAATACAATTGTCGTATTTCTTGTTTAGCTTTTTAACGATTTTTATTAAAAACTGTTTGCGCTTAAGAAAATCTTCACTTTCATGGTCCCTGACAATTAACTCGATATTAGCCATTTCTATTTCTCCACTAAAATGGTTCACATGAAAAAAACCTTCACGGCCTGTAGTATGTTCGGGAGTTTCTCGTCCTGGCAGGGAACTTAAAAACTCATTCGCAATGACAATAGCATTTACCATTTTGCCTTTTGCATAACCAGGGTGTACACTTTTACCGGTTATTTTAAGGGTAGCACCGGCTGCATTAAAATTTTCATATTCTAACTCACCTATCTGACTGCCATCCATAGTATAGGCCCATTCCGCACCAAATGCCGAAACATCGAATTTATGTGCTCCCCTACCAATTTCCTCATCGGGGGTGAACCCTACCTTTATGGTACCATGTTTAATTTCCGGATTGTTTATGAGGTACTCCATCGCAGTCATAATTTCCGTGATACCAGCTTTATCATCGGCTCCAAGTAAGGTGGTGCCGTCCGTGGTAATTAACGTCTGTCCTTTATAAAGTAATAAATCATCAAAGTAGTCGGGAGATAAAACAATATCCATATTGCTATTGAGCACAATATCTTTACCGTCATAGTTTTTGATAATTCGAGGATTTACATTAGTTCCGGAAAAGTCTGGTGTGGTATCAAAATGAGCAATAAAACCAATTGTCGGCACCTCATGTGAAGTATTACTTGGCAATGTCGCCATGATATATGCATTTTCATCAACAGTTACTTCTTGCATCCCTATTTGCTTAAGTTCATCAACTAGCTTATTTGCCAAATCCCATTGCTTTAATGTGCTCGGGGTCGTAGTTGAATTTGGGTTACTCTGCGTATCTATTTTAACATAACTTATAAATCTATCAATGATATCTTGCATGGAATAGGTTTTAAATCAAAAATAGGGTTATAAATTGTATTTTCGTTTAGTTTTTAATTACCGTTGTTTATGATTCAAAATAGTAAAAACCTTCTTTTTTCTGTGCTATCGCTTTGTACGGGCTTAGTGGCAATGGGGCAGGCTGATTGCGTATTGGGTGTGGGGTTGACGGATGATGCCACCATAGTGGAAATCTTCCAATTAAACGAGATGCAACAAGAAAACTTAGCCAATTTTGGAGCTGAATTAAAGTATAGGAACGATCTTTTGAACAATCAATTGGAGAATGTCATGAAAAGACATCCGCAATCCAATGCTACAGAACTAAGGCAACTTGCAGATAAGTATAAAGGTGTTATGGACAGTATGGCCGTAGTCCAGCAGATGATCGATAAAAAAGTGTTGGCACTTTTTAACGAGAAACAGTACGAACTATACTTATCGCTATGTAAAGAGGCTTCTCGTTCACCCTTCGTAGTCATTCCCGCTGTTTATAATGATAGTATCGCCATTAAAAACCGTTGATTTCTTAAGCTTTTAATCAATAGGTAAAGAATGGTTTGTCCATTACAGTTTGTATTTTTACGCTAAATTACCCCGCCCTTATGTATAGACTTATTATTCGTCCAATTTTATTCCTGTTAGACCCTGAAAAGGTTCATCATATTAGTTTTATGATGATAGGTCTTTTTTCTAAATTGGGTTTGTCTGGATTGTTCAGAAAATTTTTTATTCTGGAGGATTCCCGTTTGGAAAAAGAGGTTTTTGGTCTTAAGTTTAAAAATCCAGTAGGTTTGGCAGCAGGTTTTGATAAGAATGCGGTGCTCTATAACCAACTTTCGGATTTTGGTTTTGGTTTTATAGAGATCGGTACATTAACCCCGAAACCTCAAGAAGGAAACCCCAAAAAAAGATTATTTAGGTTAAAGGCGGATCAGGCGATTATTAACCGTATGGGATTTAATAACAAAGGGGTTTTTGATGCTGTTGAAGAACTTAAGAAAGACCATAAAGTACTTATTGGTGGTAATATTGGAAAAAATAAATTGACCCCTAATAATGAGGCAATAAAGGATTACTTAATATGTTTTGATGCGCTTTTTGACCATGTAGATTATTTTGTGGTAAATGTTAGTTCTCCAAACACGCCGGGACTTCGGGAGCTACAGGATAAGGAACCTCTTACCGCATTACTTAAAGAATTACAGAAGGAGAATAGGAAATACAGTCTTAAAAAAGAGGTGAAACGAAAACCTATTTTACTAAAAATAGCTCCAGATTTAACAGAAGACCAACTTTTGGATATCATTCACATTGTGGAAAGCACAAAGATTGATGGTATTATAGCAACGAACACTACGATCACTAGAGAAGATTTAAAATCTCCATGTATTTTAGTCGAAGAGACAGGTGGATTAAGCGGAAGACCTTTAAAAGGTAGAAGCACTGAGGTCATTCGGTTTCTGTCGGAAAATAGCAATAAGGCATTTCCCATTATAGGTGTTGGCGGTGTTCACTCACCAGAAGATGCTTTAGAAAAACTGGAAGCCGGAGCGGATTTAATCCAATTATGGACGGGCTTCGTATATGAAGGGCCAAGTCTTGTAAAAAGAATTAATAAGGCTATTGTGGCAGGTCTCGAAGCTTAGTTAGGGTTTGGCTATATATAGTCAAGAAGTCTGGGAAAAGGTTGTATCCAAAAAAGGGGGATTAATTTTCCATGAACCATCTTACCTTGCCCAATAATCTAATACAAGAACATCATCCAAATGCGGACCCAACACTTCTCCAAAAGCCTTGTGGTCCTGGTGTGGCAAATAAATGGCCCTATCTTCTTCGCTTTTAAAGGTTAATAAAAAACAATGGGTGAGTCCTTTGTCCAGACCTTCGGGGCTGTTGTTGGTTCCCCATTCATAGCCTATTATTTGAGGTATTTTGGAGGGTAGAGCGCTAAAGGCGTCCTCAACTTTTTTTATGTCTTTATCGGAAGTACCATCCTTGAACTTAAATAGTACAACATGTCTTAAAAGACTATCGTTTTTCATTCGTATTTCTTTTTTAAACGTTTTATTTTCAAAGGGACGAAACGAGACTATAAGTATTCCTAAAACTCCAACAGTTAAGGAAAATGCTATTTTTTTTATATTCAAGGCGAATGATTTTTTTGGAAAGATATTAAAAATAGTCGTATCGGTCGATAATTTGTATTTTTCAGTACTTAATAGGATTTAATTGAATTACGAAACTTTAGTGGCTTTCTCTATTGCTACAGCTGGGCTGGCCGTATCCCCTGGCCCAGACAATATATTCGTGCTCATACAGAGTATGACCAATGGAAAGCGTTATGGATTTTCCACCATAGCTGGCCTCATGACGGGTTGTTTGGTGCATACTTCGTTATTGGCTTTCGGCGTGTCTATAGTAATAAAGGATAATCCTATCATATTTTTCAGTCTGAAAGTTTTTGGCGCCTTATATCTTCTTTATCTGGCCTGGATGGTTTTTAGAAACGATAGTACCATCGCACTGAATAATAAGGTGGTCAAAAAGAAAAGCCTAAGCGCTCTTTTTCGACAAGGATTTATAATGAATGTGCTGAACCCGAAAGTAACTATATTTTTTCTCGCATTTTTTCCTGGGTTTTTATTTTCCAACGAACTAAATACGGTAGTTCAATTTTATGTACTTGGTTTTCTGTTCATTTTTATTTCCTCATTGGTTTTTGGCGGAATAGCCTTATTGGCTTCCACAATAGCTACCTTCCTAGAGCAAAATAGAAAAACTGGATTGGTTTTGAAGTGGCTGCAAATTATAGTGTTTGTAGGAATAGCAATTTATTTACTGTTGGGATAGTATATTTTCAAATTGATACTTGAATTTGAGTTTGTACTTTTACACTATGCCTGATAAAGTCAAAATTATTGAATGCCCAAGGGATGCCATGCAAGGCATCAAGGACTTTGTTCCGACCGAGCAAAAGGTGAGATATATTCAGTCCTTATTGGGTTGCGGTTTTGATACTATAGATTTTGGAAGTTTTGTGTCCCCAAAGGCAATTCCGCAAATGAAGGACACAGCAGAGGTTTTGGCAAATCTAGACTTAACAAAAACTAAAAGTAAGTTATTAGCAATTGTTGCCAATATTAGGGGGGCACAAGAAGCATCAATACATCCTCAAATTGCTTATTTAGGATTTCCTTTCTCTATTTCAGAGAATTTTCAAATGCGCAATACCCATAAAACGATAGCACAGTCCATAGCAACTTTGGAGGAGATTTTTAATATCGCCGATGCTGCCAATAAGGAAGTGGTTACTTATATCTCTATGGGATTTGGTAATCCTTATGGTGACCCTTGGAATGTTGAAATAGTGGGGGAGTGGACCGAAAAGTTGGCAGGAATGGGTGCTAAGATTTTATCACTGTCCGATACAGTTGGTACTTCTGACCCTGAAACTATAAATTATCTTTTTTCGAACCTTATTCCTAGA
>JBARUM010000439.1:0-10810 GCA_049645725.1 Maribacter sp. | reverse complement strand
TAATTCCAAGTTTACGCCCTCACCGTCCAAAATAAAGGGATGACCTAAAAAGTAAATCGGGGTCAAAGCCCAAAATTTTGTGTCGTATGCAAACGCGGTGCTGTCAATAGCCTTCACCCATGCAGTTTCTCCCGTCCACCCGTAATGTGCCGTGCTATCCGCAGCGCTTGTATGCCTTGCTTTATTACTCCAAGTATCTATCGTTTGGTAACTATCCCTTTTCGCCTTCGTAGTATCTAGCGGCTGGTAATTAAACCTGAAAGACAAAGGCCCGTTTTTGTACCATGTATCTAAACCGCCGTGAGCTACCATTGCATTCCAAACTACTTTGCCCGCTTCGGATTTACCAAGTTTGTTTTTGGCTTTTTCCACACGCTTTACAATCCAGATTTCTGGAATATATTGTTCTGAAGAAAGTCCCAAATCGCTGGCCGCCTCTTTTTCTTCTGATTTCGGCTTATCCTTACAAGCAAAAGCGACTATTAAAAATAAAATACTGATGGTTTTCAGATAAATTTTCATAATGATGGGTCGGTTTTTAAAATATAGAATCATAAATCAAAAAGATTTATGATTTTTACTGGTTTCTCTACGCTGTTCATAATTTTTCGCTACTTGCTTATCAAATGCATCTGGATTTTCAAAATTCAGTATATGCTCATTCTGTCGTTCTTCCCCACCAAAGATTACGTGTAATTCTTTATTTTTTAATCCTTCCAAAGATCTTTTGGCAACCATTTCTGGAGAATCCATTTCCCTTTCCTTAAACTTCTGCATCATGTCTGTGTCCGTCGCTGTAGGATAAACACAGGTTACGCTTATACCATCAGTAGCAAGCTCTCGTCGAATAGCATCGGAGAATTGGCGTACAGCAGCCTTTGTACTTCCGTATACCGCATAAAAAGGAGTTCCCAAAAGTCCAAGACCGGAGGAAACATTTAGAATAGATGCCTCTTTTGAGGATTTAAGCAAGGGAATACAGTATTTCGTGAGCAATAATATCGCGGTAAAATTTACAGCAACTTGATCATATAGATCTTCATCCGAGATATCCTCCAATGGTCCTGCAGATATAATTCCGGCATTGTTAATCAAAATATCTAAATATCCCCATTTATCCTCTATCCTGGCCGCAGCTTCCCTTAACACATCAATATCAGCCACGTCACCGGCTACTCGAAGAAATTTCACTTCCCCATATGTTGTTGCTAAATCCTTAAGACTTTGCTTATCACGTGCGATTACAGCTATATGGCGTACCCCGTTCTTCACCAATTCTTCTACCATACACTTACCAATACCTCGGGTGCCACCGGTTATCAAGACTTTTTTACCTTCAAATTTCATGATTCTTGTTCGTTGCGTTATGTTGAGTTTGTACAATTAAGGTATACAAATTCAAACATGTTTACTAAGAAAATATGTTATGAACGTACAGAATTATAAAAGCGATAATTTTGGATATACTTCATTACGAATATCCTAAAACGCCGGTCAATAAAAGGAGTTGCAAAGACATAAAAAAACCCTGAAGTTATCAGGGCTTTTGTATTATGCTATTTTATTACGTTTTCGTTCATTTTCCGTGAGGTAAATTTTACGAAGGCGCAAGTGCTTAGGTGTTACCTCAACATACTCATCTTTTTGAATATATTCTAAAGCTTCCTCTAAAGAAAACTTGATCGCGGGAACAATTTTAGCCTTATCATCCGCCCCTGAAGAACGCACGTTAGAAAGCTTTTTAGTTTTTGTAATATTGATGGTCATGTCATCTCCACGAGAATTTTCCCCAATAACCTGACCTTCATAGATATCCTCACCTGGGTCTACAAAAAACTTGCCTCTGTCCTGCAACTTATCAATTGAATAGGGAATTGCTTTTCCTTTTTCCATTGAAACCAAAGAACCATTTTGACGTTGTGGAATATCTCCTTTCATGGGCTGATATTCCAAAAAGCGGTGTGCCATAATAGCCTCACCCGCGGTAGCCGTCAACAATTGATTACGCAGGCCTATAATTCCTCGGGAGGGAATCAAAAACTCACAAACCATACGATTGCCCTTAGCTTCCATACTTGTCATTTCCCCTTTACGGATAGAAACCATTTCCACGGCTCTCCCTGAAACTTCTTCGGGTAAATCTATAGTTAGGCTTTCAACGGGCTCACATTTTACACCATCAATTTCTTTGATGATTACCTGTGGTTGACCTATTTGGATTTCATAACCTTCACGTCTCATGGTTTCGATTAAAACAGAAAGGTGTAATACCCCGCGACCAAATACCAAGAATTTATCGGCACTATCGGTTTCATTAACGCGTAAAGCCAAGTTTTTCTCCAACTCGCGTTCCAAACGTTCCTTAATATGCCGTGATGTTACAAATTTACCATCCTGACCAAAAAATGGACTATCATTAATGGTAAACAACATGCTCATGGTAGGTTCATCGATAGCAATTGTTTTAAGTCCTTCAGGATTTTCCAAATCTGCAACCGTATCACCTATTTCAAAACCTTCTACTCCTACCAAAGCACATATATCTCCCGTCTCAACTTCTTGAACTTTTTTGCGACCCAATCCCTCAAAGATGAACAACTCCTTGATTTTTGATTTTACGATACTTCCGTTTCTTTTTACCAAAGAAATTTGTTGCCCTTCCTTTAAAGTTCCACGAGTTAGTCTCCCAATCGCAATTCGCCCGGTAAAAGATGAGAAATCCAATGAAGTAATTAACATCTGAGTGTTACCTTCAGTTGGCTCAAAAGTTGGTATATGTTCGATTACCATATCCAGTAAAGGCTCAATATTGTCAGTTTCGTTTTTCCAATCATCGCTCATCCAATTGTTCTTTGCAGAACCATAAACGGTAGGGAAATCCAACTGCCATTCTTCGGCACCTAACTCGAACATTAAGTCAAAAACTTTCTCATGCACTTCTTCTGGAGTACAATTTTCTTTATCTACTTTATTAATAACCACACAAGGCTTCAATCCCAAATCAACTGCCTTCTGCAATACAAAACGTGTTTGTGGCATAGGTCCCTCAAAAGCATCTACCAATAACAAAACACCATCCGCCATGTTCAATACACGCTCCACTTCTCCACCAAAATCGGCGTGACCCGGCGTATCTATGATATTAATTTTAGTATCCTTGTATACTACGGACACGTTTTTGGAAGTAATGGTAATACCACGCTCTCGTTCCAAATCGTTATTATCCAAAATAAGGTCGCCAGTATTCTCGTTTTCACGAAAAAGGCTACAGTGATACATTATTTTATCCACCAAGGTAGTTTTACCGTGGTCAACGTGTGCAATAATTGCAATATTCTTTGTATTGGACATTAGGGTCTATTTTAAGCGTGCAAAGATACTGCTATTTTTTTCGCTGCAACTTAAAGTTATGTTATTTTTATATAGCTGATTGTGAGCGGGTTATTTTATCTCCGCTTCCTAATAACCCAGCCAACTCTCGCGGCAAGCACCAGAGTTATACCATTGTTGAAATTATCCTCAAAAAAGGCCACTCCGGTTTCTAGACGGTAAAAGAATCCACGTTTGTAAGTACGCTGTAAACCATAAACCGGACCAACGGCCACCACGGTACTCGTATTCAGATTACCAACAATTGCGTTCCCCTCCTGAAATAGTAACAGGCCACCTAAATAGTTGCCAGAATTACCAGTAATACTCTTTCCCTTGTCCAAGCGCCGATTCATATTGTAGTAATACCTATACTGTCCCCTTACAATAGGATAGACCCCAAAATCTGTCTCACATCCGGTACAACCCCTTAACGAAAACCCAGTGATTGCCTCGATGCTCAACGTAGTATTATTTCCGATGCCCTTTTCATAAAGTATTCCGGGCATTGGCAGGCTAACTTGAAGCTGATGATCTTCAACATTATTGTCAAGCTGGGCCATAGCGGAAGTGATACTTAAAAGCAAGACTAGCGCAAGTGAGTTTTTCATCTTATATGTTTAATCTAATGTAATTCTTTTTATTTTTATTTTACCAATTACCCAACCTATTCGTCCATCCAGATAAATAGTAGCAGAGGGATTATAATCTCCGGTGAAAAAACCAGGACCTCCAGCAATACCAAAGTAAAAGCCTTTTGGGTACGTGCGTTGAAAACCATATATGACGGCACCTAAATAGGCAATAGGTATATCGTATTCAATGTTACCCAGTATAGGAGCAGTTATAATCCCATGATTTAAAAATGAAATATAATTTCCACTGTTGCCTGAAATATTTTTCCCTTTAGCAATTCTTCTTTCCATATTTGTGAAATATCGAAATTCAGCCCCTAGTACAGGAAATAAGGCCCAATCCAAATCACCACCTACGTAAGTCTGAGTTACAGGGATTACCGATGCCTCAAAATTAAAAGTGCTATTCTTACCCGCGCCAAGTTCATAGGAAACACCTGGTGATAAAGCATTTATCCTAAAAAGCCCATCCTCAACATTCTTGTTGGACTGGGCGGAAAGCGAAAGAACTGAAATGAAGAGATAAGTAAAAAGATATTTTTTCATGGATGGATTTAGTATTAAAATTTAATCAGGATACCTTAGCAAATCCCATACCAATTTCAATTAAAAATCAATTTCCTATCCTACCATTTTCATCCTCTAATCCGGTCTTTCTATTTCTAGCTTTTTTAATCTCATTACGACCAAAATCACAGCTAATACTAAAGGCTACCTTCCTACCATCACTACCGCCGTTTCCTTCAATAAAAAGATCACTAAATTGAGTTGTTCCGCTTCAAGGTATCGTTAAAGGCTAGTCTTGCCCCAAGTTTATCATTAAAAAATTTCTTTTGAAAAGCTCGGCTTACCAACCCCACGCATATTCAAAAAAGAATAATGCTTTAATCAAAAGTCGGCTTTCTAGATTTACGTTTGGTAGGCACCCAACCAAAGGTAAAGTTGATAAGCGGGCCATAGCCCGAAGGCACCCCATCGCCTTGGTAATAACCAGCACCCAATTCCGCGTTAAAATTAAAGCCCTTTTCATACGTGCGCTGAATACCGTAGAGCACCCCATAAAATCCAATATTGAAATCCTTGGGACCTTCAATATTTGTTGCTACCCGTAGTTGAGAGAAGAAAATAGTATTTGACAGAGCCACATAGTTTCCAGAATTTCCAGCTATATTTTTATCCATAGCTATTCGTCTGTTGAAATTATGATAATACCTGACTCTATTGTGTAAGGCATAACCAAAAGCATAACCTTCTTCGTAGCTGGCCAAACCAAAACCTGTGGCCCCAGAAGCACTCACATTTTTAAATAATCCTATTTCATAACTAATACCCGGATTAACTAAGTTTAGTGTTACTTGATGCCGTTCCAGATTTACGATGCCCCATCCTTTTTCATTGAGTCCGTTAATTTGTGCAGACAAGGTAAAGCATGCCAGTATTACCAATACAGTTAGATATTTCGTCATGTTTTGTTATAGCTTGTGTTTCTAAATCTAAAAAGTAAACCACAACTATATACTATCTTTATGCAAAATTTATGAAATGGAACTTACCAAAATACCTCAGATAAAACATACGAGTAGCAACAATTTCTTTTTACTTTCAGGACCGTGCGCCATTGAAAGCGAAGATATGGCGATGCGAATTGCGGAGCACATCGTAAAATTATCGGACGATTTAAAAATCCCATATGTTTTTAAAGGAAGTTTTAAAAAAGCCAATCGCAGTCGGTTGGACTCATTCACGGGAATTGGAGATGAAAAGGCATTGAAAATTCTACGTAAGGTCTCAGAAACTTTTAAAATCCCAACGATTACGGATATACATACGGAGCAAGATGCAAGTATTGCAGCGGAGTACGTGGATATTTTGCAAATTCCTGCGTTCTTAGCCAGACAAACCGATTTGGTGGTGGCCGCTGCAGAAACAGGTAAGACGGTAAATATAAAAAAGGGTCAATTTATGAGTCCCGAAAGTATGAAACATGCTGTCAACAAAGTAACGGAAACCGGGAATGAGCAAGCTATAATTACAGAACGTGGTGCCATGTTCGGATATCAGGATATGATTGTAGATTTTAGAGGAATTCCTACGATGAAAGAATACGCACCTGTAGTTTTGGACGTTACACATTCCCTTCAGCAACCGAATCAATCTTCTGGAGTTACGGGAGGCAGACCGTCCTTAATAGGAACCATGGCAAGGGCAGGAATAGCAGCTGGAGTTGACGGATTATTTATAGAAACCCATTTTGACCCTGCAAATGCCAAAAGCGATGGCGCTAATATGCTGGATTTAAAATTATTGGAAAAACTATTGACCGATTTAGTAACTCTAAGAAAAGTAGTTAATCAATTTTAATCCAAATCCTTTCGCTTATAAAATCCATTTTTTCTAACTGAATAAGCATCTTTGAGCACCTCCTCTAAAACTAGGTCATCTATCTCTTCCAATGTGGCGTATCGCAAGGAACGTACAACCTTTCGTTTTTCCGAAACCATCTTGTCCAGATGTTTGGTAAGATGTACCGAATTCCAGAAACCCAGGTCTACATAATGTTTTTTATGGGAAACATTTATGTAGCATATAGGGGATTTACCAACATAAAAGCAGGGGATATTCCATTTGTATTTCAAATCAACTTCAGGAATGACATGTTCAATGAACACCTGTAAATACAAGAGTATGCTTCTGTAAGGTTCTGGTTGATTTAAAATGTATTTTTCTGCCGGTTTCATGGAAAATAGAATTTGAATTGGATTACCATTTAATTCTTATACACCAAGAGGAAAGCTATCAAATGGATAGCTTTGCCAAAGTTAAAAATTTTCTTATGCTAAAAAAGTTATTAGTCACTACAATCTCTTCATTTATTCTGCTTGTTACCTATAATGGTTCTGGACAGGCTAATGAGGAAGAAGATTGGATATTTGAAAATAGCAAGAGTTTATCAGAGCTTTGGGAATTGGATGATGAACACCACCGTGGTACTTTTTTAATAACATCCTACAAGCCAATATACCTCAGTGTAGCAAAGTATTCTTCCAATACCAATAAATTTCCACAATCGGAAAATTCTACTCAAACTTTAGATGCGCCGGTTAATTTGGATCCGATAGAAGCTAAATTTCAATTAAGCCTTAAGACCAAGATTTTCCATAGTATGTTCAAAGGTCACATGGACATCTGGATGGGATATTCTCAAACCGCTTATTGGCAGATTTACAACAAGAAACTTTCAAGACCTTTTAGGGAACTTAATTATCAACCAGAAATCATTGCTAATGTCCCGATTAAATTTCCTGTATTGGGGTTTGAGGCAAAAATGATAGGACTGGCTATCATTCATGAATCAAACGGTAGATCTGACCCCATTTCAAGAAGCTGGAACCGTATAGCCTTTCACGCAGGATTTGAACGTGATAATTGGCAGGTAATACTGAAACCTTGGATACGTATAGGAAGTAAAATAGATGATAATGAAAATATATCCGATTTTATTGGTAGAGGAGAAGCTAATGTAGTTTATGATTGGGGCAGGCAAAGATTCCGGGCAATCGCAAGGCATTCTCTAAATTTCGGGAGCAAAAGCAGGGGCAGTATTCAGCTGAACTGGTCCTTTCCAATTTTTGAAAATTTCAATGGCCATTTACAGTTGTTCGATGGCTACGGAGAAACTTTAATTGATTATAACCATAGACAAACCACTTTTGGTGTAGGGGTATCGCTAATTAATTAACAATTCCTTCATCTCATGTCTACTTCAACTTATTTTTAAAACAAGTTGATTTTAATACATTTGATAAAACACCATTACGATGAAAAATAGACTACTTACTTTCTTACTTTTTTTATCCTTATCCTTGGGATTGGCTCAATCCCATTCGCATATGGGCGCTAAACCTATGACCTATCCGAATATTGATGGTTATAAAACGCTCAAGACTGATTTGCACATGCATACGGTATTTTCAGATGGAAATGTTTGGCCCAACATTCGCGTGCAAGAAGCGCTACGGGAAAATTTAGATGCTATTTCGCTAACCGAGCACCTAGAATATCAACCACATTTGGCGGATATACCCCATCCAGACCGTAACCGATCTTATACCATTGCTATGGAAGAAGCAAAAGAACATGATTTAATAATTGTACATGGTTCGGAAATAACCCGTTCTGCTCCTATTGGGCATAATAATGCTGTATTCATTAAAAATGCTAATCCGTTGCTTGCAAAAGATGGGATTACCCCATTTAAAGAAGCGAAGAAACAGAACGCCTTCGTCTTTTGGAACCATCCTGCTTGGTATGCTCAAAGCCCTGAGGGAGCTCCTATTTTGAGCGAGTTTCAGAAAGAGCGCATTAAAAATGGTGAACTTCATGGTATAGAGGTCATAAACGCCTTTGATTATGCTGAAGAATCCCTTGCGCTTGCTTTGGAAAACAATCTAACGATTATGGGTACGAGTGATGTTCATGGACTTATAGATTGGGATTATACGGAAAAAGGAAACCATAGACCTATTACTTTAGTCTTTACAAAAGAGAAATCTTTAGAAAGCTTGCAAGAAGCTTTGTTCGCAGGAAGGACCGTTGCGGTCTACAATGATTTACTAGTAGGAAAAGAAGTCTATCTGAAACCTCTTATAAATGCTAGTATTGAAGTGCTTTCTACAAGTTATGTTCCAGAAACTACGGTTCTGAAGTTAGAATTAAAGAATAATAGTAGCAGCGATTTGATTTTCGAAAACATGATGGATTATACCTTTTATGATAGTTCTCCAGTATTCACCATACCAGCAGAGGGAGCAAAAATACTTCAAATAAAAACTGTTAAAGAAATAGGCACCTTAAATTTAAAACTGAAAGCTTTAGGAGCCTATACCGCTCCGAAGCAACATCCTATTATTGAATGGGGCATTCCTATTGAGTAAGGTTGCTATTAAAATTTTAATTATTTCCCATCCACATAGTCTTGTAAGTAACTATATCTTTTGGTCAATTTCCCGTTTATGGTCATCCGGGCGCGTTTTAGAAGACCATCTTTATCATCATTGAAAAATGCGGGTATTACATTTTTTAAGAAAGCCTCCCCAAAACCAAGGCTTGCATCTCTCGGTAGCTCGCAAGGTAAATTATCGACGGCCATAACGGCTATTGCATCGGGATTTCTATAGTCAGTTTCTGATTCGGTCAGAGGGTCATAGCCATAAATAGGTTCGGCAATCGTGGATGGGCGAACGGTACTCGCAACCGGACCATCAATATCACAGCTAACATCTGCCACTACTTTTATTTTAAAATCGGGCTGTTTTGCATCTTCCCTAGTAAAAAGATAAGGTGCTCCCTGTCCGTAAAAATGACCTGCGATATAATAGTCCGTTACTTTCGCAAAACGGAAGAAATTGGATTTATACTGCCCTGGGTTAGTAAAAAAGTCGGCCTTGTTTCCGCGCGCACCATCTTTTCGTCTGTTATACTCCCCAGCATCTATCTGACAGTACACAGGTTCTTTGAAGGTCTCATTCAAATATTCACCTACATTTACCCTTCGCATTCCCATACCGTCTAGCATTTCCCGCGAACCGTTACCTACTCTACCCCTGCCCGTTAGAAGGACTTTGATATTGGAAAGTTGCAACTTTTTAAGCTCCGCCATAAGCGCTTTTTGGTCCGTGAGGGTCTCCGCTTTTGGAAGTTGAAAAAGATTAAATTTTAATCCATAGGCTCTAAACCCATTGTAAGCACCTACAATACCCGCATATCTACCAAAGGCTACTAAGCGCTCCTCATTTTGGTTGGTGATAACTTCATGGTCAAACATTTCAATATTCTTTTCCAGAATGGCCTTTAGCAGTTTTCTATTGTAGGGCTGCTTTTTAATGGTATGAGAAAAGAAAAAGTACTTTTTATTCGGAATTAGCTCATCAATCGGCACCTCTTTAACACCTAAGAGTACTTCACAATCATTCATTTCATCGGCTACAGATATGCCCAAGGCTTTATAGGCATCATCGGCATACGCTCTAATAGGCGAATGTTCTACAATAATTTCAGCCTTAGGAAATGTATTTAAGACTTTTTGACATGCTTTTGGCGATAGAACAACACGCTTATCTGGCGGATTCTTACGTTCTCTGATGATTCCGAACTTCATATAGGTTTGGTATAAATATTGTACTAAATTATACAATTAGAAACACTTGGCTTCGGTCAAAATAAAAATTATATGGGATCGTAAAGTTTTGTTAGCTTTGCTGCCCACTATTAAATAGTTGAATTCGATTGAATTGATACAGCTATTATTTAGATTAGGAAGTTCTTATACATATTGGGGCCGACCGGTTTTGACAGCGAGACCAGTTGGAATGTAAGCATGTCGAGCGCTGGGAAACAGCTCGTTAATCTCATTTTTCACACTTTTAATTGGCGAAAATAATTACGCTCTTGCCGCTTAATCTGAATTATAGTAGGATTTAGCCTCGTCCCTACCAGGTAGGGAAGCGAGATGTTCCTGAATAGCCCTTGTTGATGGCGATTCTTATAGGAGCACCAGAAAAGTCAACATAAGGGTGTCCGCTCACTTTGGCGACACCACCAAAATCTTAAGAAGATAAGTGTGTATTGGGCGGTTTCTGGTCAGGTACGCATCGAAAATTAATCAGACTCTAAGCATGTAGAAAGCATTTTAATTGCTTGTTTGGACGAGGGTTCGAATCCCTCCGGCTCCACAAAACAAAACCACCTTAGGGTGGTTTTTTTCGTTATACCTACAGGATTCGAAAGCCAGTGCAACAGCTCGCACC
>JBARUM010000438.1:0-8747 GCA_049645725.1 Maribacter sp. | reverse complement strand
GTGTCAAAGGATGGAATACCCATTAATTCTTCTCCAACTGCAGTTGCGGGACCTAATAAATCTACATGTCCTTTCATTGCTTTTTTAACCAACATACCAACGGCCAGCATACGGTTAATTTCGTTTGTGCCTTCATAAATACGCGCAATACGGGCATCTCTCCAAGCAGATTCCATAGGGGTATCGGCACTAAAGCCCATTCCACCAAAAATCTGAATTCCCTCATCAGTGGTCTCTTGTGCATGCTCGGATACGGCTACTTTTAAAATAGAACATTCAATGGCATATTCTTCAACGCCTTTTAGCTCCGCTTCCTGATGTGTATTTCCCTCCGCTTCTCTAATTGCAATCCTATCCTCTATGTTTTTCGCTGCGCGATAAGACGCAGATTCATCCACATAAACATTAGTGGCCATATCAGCAATCTTTGCCTTAATAGCCCCGAAGTTGATGATAGGTGTTTTGAACTGAATACGTTCGTTTGCATATTTAGTGGCTTCATTGATAACACGTCGTTGTGCGTCTAAACAGGCTGCCGCTAATTTGATACGACCTACATTTAAGGCGTTCATAGCTATTTTAAATCCGTTACCACGTTCGGATAACATATTTTCTACCGGTACCTTGGTTTCGTTAAAGAAAACCTGGCGTGTGGAAGAGGCGTGAATACCTAACTTCTTTTCTTCATCACCTAATGAAATCCCGTTAGAGGAGTCATTTTCAACTATAAAACCAGTTATATTTTTATCATCACCAATTCTTGCAAAAACAATAAAAAGGCTACAGAAACCTGCGTTCGATATCCACATTTTCTGACCAGAGATGAGATAGTTTTTCCCATCTTCTGAAAGGACTGCCTTCGTTTTTCCAGAATTGGCATCAGAACCTGCACCGGGCTCCGTTAAGCAATAGGCTCCAAACCACTCACCCGAAGCTAGTTTTGGGACATATTTTTGTTTTTGTTCTTCCGTACCGTATAAAGTAATTGGCATTGTGCCTATTCCTGTATGTGCTCCAAAGGCAGTGCTAAAAGACCCTGTTGCACCTGAAATATAATCACAAACCAACATAGTGGATACGAAACCCATTCCCATTCCGCCGTAAGATTCTGGCACTGCAACACTCAACAACCCAAGTTCACCCGCTTTGCGCATGGTCTCTTCGGTAAAGCCGTAGTCTTTATTTTCAAAACGTTCCCAATGCGCCCAAAGCTCCCTATCCACGAACTCTTTGGTGCTCTCCCTCATCATTTTTTGCTCTTCGTTTAAGTCTTCAAGGGTAAAAACGTCTTCGCAATTTGTTTCTTTCACGAGGAACTGTCCTCCCCTAAGAATATCTTTTTGTATTGTATCTGTACTCATATCCATAATTTTTCTAATTCAAAAATTCATAAATCCCAGCAGCACCTTGGCCGGTACCAACACACATGGTCACCATACCGTACTTACCCTGCATGTTACGTTTGCGCATTTCGTCAAATAGCTGTACCGATAATTTAGCACCTGTACAACCTAATGGATGTCCTAAAGCAATTGCCCCACCGTTGACATTTACTATATCCTTGTTTAGATCCAATTCACGAATAACGGCCAGAGATTGAGAGGCGAAGGCCTCATTAAGTTCAATGAGCTCCACGTCATCTTGTTTTAATCCAGCCTGTTTAAGTGCTTTTGGAACTGCGGCGACTGGCCCTATTCCCATAATTCTTGGGGGAACGCCTGCCGCGGCATAATTCACCAATCTTGCAATTGGTTCCAGGTTCAACTCCTTCACCATCTCCTCACTCATCACCATTACAAAGGCGGCGCCATCGCTCATTTGAGAGGAATTACCAGCTGTTACACTACCATTCGCGGCAAATACCGGTCTCAGTTTATTTAAAACTTCAACAGAAGTCCCGGCACGCGGACCTTCATCTTTGGTTACGGTGTATTTCTTTGACGCTTTTTTTCCATCAGACCCAACAAAAGTTTCTTCAACCTCTATGGGAACGATTTGATCCTGAAAACGGTCCTCGGCTTGTGCTTTTAGCGCCTTCATATGTGAGTTGTACGCAAATTCATCTTGATCTTCCCTAGATACTTTGAATTCCTGTGCAACGGCCTCTGCGGTATTTCCCATACCCCAATAATAGTCCTCATGTCCAGCTTTGACCACATCATAGTTCAATTCTGTCTTGTAACCCGTCATGGGTACGGAACTCATACTCTCGGCGCCACCCGCGATAATACAATCCGCCATTCCGGACTGTATCTTAGCAGTTGCTATTCCAATAGTCTCAATTCCAGAGGAGCAAAACCTATTCACGGTTACCCCGGGCACATCAACAATATCCAAACCCATTAAGCTGATTAATCGTGCCATGTTCAAACCCTGAGAACCCTCGGGCATAGCGTTACCAACGATTACATCGTCAATTCGTTTTTTATCGAATTGTGGAAACTCCTTCATCATGTATTCAATAGTCTCCGCCGCCAATTCGTCCGTTCTTTTAAATCGGAATACTCCCTTTGGTGCTTTACCTACCGCTGTGCGATATCCCTTAACTATATATGCTGTTTTCATATTGGCCCCCTAGCCCCCGAAAGGGGGAACTCCTATTAGGGGTAAATAGGATTTTAGTTATTATTTTTAAAAATTATTTTCAAAGTCGTTTTTTAATTCATTATGAAATGGTATTCCCCTAAGGGATAAGGTTTCTTAATTTCTTAATGGTTTACCGGTTTTTAACATGTGTTGAATACGTTCCAATGTTTTTCTTTCCGTACAAAGCGATAAAAAGGCTTCGCGTTCCAGGTCTAACAAATATTGTTCGGAAACGTAGCTTGGCTCGGATAAATCACCACCGGCCATTACATAGGCCAATTTATTTGCGATTTTCTTATCGTGCTCGCTAATATAATTGCTCGCCTCCATTGAATCTGTTCCCACGAGGAACATTCCTAAAGCCTGTTTTCCAAGTACTTTAACATCGTTACGGGTTGGAGGTTTTGTATATCCTGCCTCGGCCATCAATTTTGCATGGGCTTTTGCCGTTGCAATTTGTCGGTCTTTGTTTACGACAACAATGTCCTTGCCTTTTTGGAGGAGACCTAAATCATATGCCTCATAAGCGGATGTTGAAACTTTTGCCATACCTATGGTCAAGAAGTATTCTTGTAGTATGTTAAGTTCCACATCACCTTTTCTAAAGGAATCAGAGGCGCGTAACGTTAGTTCTTTGGAACCGCCTCCACCGGGAATAACACCAACGCCGAATTCAACTAGTCCAATATAGGTTTCTGCCGCCGCCACTATCATATCAGCATGTAACGATATCTCACATCCTCCGCCCAAGGTCATACCATGCGGAGCGGAAACTGTTGGGATAGAAGAATAGCGCATACGCATCATCGTATCTTGGAACATTTTTATTGCCATGTTGAGCTCGTCATACTCTTGCTCAACGGCCATCATGAATATCATTCCAATATTTGCCCCTACAGAGAAATTAGCAGCTTGGTTACCAACCACCAATCCTTGATAGTCTTTTTCGGCCAAGTCAATAGCCGTATTCAATCCTGCTAAAACATCACCGCCAATGGTGTTCATTTTGGATTGGAATTCTACATTTAAGATACCATCGCCTAAATCATCTACCACAACACCGCTGTTCTTGAAAACCTCTTTTGATTTTCTAATATTGTCCAAAATGATAAAGGCATCCTGTCCAGGAATTTTTACCATTTCTTTCTTTGGAATGTCATAGAAATAGGTGGCGCCATTTTTTACGCTATAAAAGGAGGTGATTCCTGCCGCTTTCATTTCTGAAACCCAAGAAGCGGCCTCTTGATTTTCCGCAGCAATAAACTCCAGTCCTTTTTCTAGACCAACGGCGTCCCATATTTGAAAAGGCCCGTGTTCCCATCCAAAACCTGCTTTCATTGCATCATCAATCTTATAAAGATCATCCGTAATTTCAGGGATACGCTGTGAAACGTAGGCAAATAAAGCTCCAAAACTTTTACGGTAGAACTCTCCCGCTTTATCCTTTCCTCCTGTTAAGACCGAGAATCGGTCAACAACGTTATCTATAGTTTTAGTTAGTTCTAGCGTGGTAAATTTTGCACTTTTCTTGGACCGATAATCCATCGAGTCCAAATCCAACGTTAATATTTCTGTATTTCCTTTTGCATCTTTGGATTTTTTATAAAAGCCTTGTCCCGTTTTGCTGCCCAACCATTTATTATCCATCATTGTGGAAATAAAATCAGGTAGTGCGAACAATTCATGCCGTTCATCATCCTTGCAATTCTCGGCAATACCATTAGCAACATGTACTAAGGTGTCCAAACCAACAACATCGACCGTTCTAAAGGTTGCTGACTTTGGTCTGCCAATTACTGGTCCAGTAAGTTTGTCAACTTCTTCAACGGTCATTCCCATTTCCTTAACTGTATGAAAAAGACTCTGAATGCTAAATATACCGATTCGGTTTCCTATGAATGCAGGAGTGTCTTTGGCAATGACTGAAGTCTTTCCTAAGAACTGCTCGCCATATCCGTTTAAAAAGTCTAACACTTCGGGTGAAGTCTTAGGTCCAGGAATGATTTCAAATAATTTTAAGTAGCGTGCCGGGTTAAAGAAATGCGTTCCACAGAAGTGCTTCTGAAAATCATCACTTCTACCTTCACTCATGAATTTAATGGGTATTCCAGAAGTGTTGGAAGTAATTAAAGTACCTGAAGACCTATGTTTCTCCAAGTTTTCAAAAACCTTTTTCTTAATGTCCAATCGTTCCACTACAACTTCTATTATCCAATCAACTTTGGATACTTTAGCAATATCATCTTCTAAGTTACCCGTAGTAATTCTACGTGCAAAGTCTTGATGATAAATAGGTGAGGGTTTTGATTTTAAGGACGCCATCAATGAGTCATTGACTAATCGGTTACGGACTACTTTGTCCGCCAAGGTTAAACCTTTGGCCTTTTCTTTATCGTTTAATCCTCTTGGAACTATGTCCAATAGAAGGACTTCCACACCTATATTGGCAAAATGGCAAGCGATACCGCTTCCCATAATCCCTGAGCCTATTACGGCCACTTTATTAATATGCCTGTTCATGAATTGTAAGCTGTTTTAATTGTTTGATGTGTCTTTTATATAAATACTTTTATCTGCTATGAGCTTATTAATGGTTTCTGTCACTTCAAAAAAGCCTTTCAATTTTTCTTCCGAAACATGTTCCTTAACGACCTCATTAAATCGTAAAACAACATCTTTGGAGTCCTTTCTTTTCTCTAGGCCAAAATTGGTTAAATGAATTAAGACGCCTCGGCCATCCGATGGATTAGGTTTTCTTTCTATTAATCCCTTTTCCTCCATACTTTTTAATATTCTGGATAAACTTGTTGCTTCCATTCCCATTTTAGGGCCAAGCGCGGTAGAAGGGGTACCTGTCTTTGGATCAATGCTCAAAAGTGTGAAACCAATTGCCATGGTCGTCTCAAAGTTTTTTGCCTCCTCATTGTACATTCGTGCAACGGCTTGCCAAGTAGCTCTTAGCGCATAATCTATAGTTAGGTCTTTCATGGTTTTTTGTTGGCTTCCAAATATATGAAAAATATATTATGCATGCATAATATATTTGGGTAAATATCACCCTATACGAATAGCGCAATTGAGTTTGCAGATGAAGTTATGGTCTTTTTTAATCTCTATGGCTATGGCATCAATTGCCACAACGATATAAATACAAAAGGAAAACTAAAGCTATAACAAAATTAGAAAGCTAGGCATTATAAATTTTTTCTGAAATTTAATGTAAGAATTAGCCTGTATGTTAAATATGTTAGATTGATTACACCAATGAATGTACCCAATATTGTTTTAATCTATTTCTTTAAAGTAGAACCACTTTTACCTTATTCTATAGAAAATCCACTATAGCGCTATGCTAATGCTTATAAATATCATTGTAAAGCGCAATATATTTTTGTTTAATAATCTCACGTTTCATTTTCATGGTAGGGGTAAGGTGACCAGCATCGGGGGTCCAGGCATCTGGTGTTAATCTAAAAACTTTTATCTGTTCCCATTTGCCAAAATGCTTGTTGCAAATATCGAGTTCTTTTTGAATACGATTAATAACATCTTCTGAGGCTATCATTTCTTCTTGGGTATTTCCTACGTTTTTCTTTTTTTTGAGTATCCATTCCTGAACAAACTCAAAATTGGGTTGAATGAATGCAGCTGGCATTTTTTCACCTTCACCAATGACCATGACTTGCTCTATGAATCGGGACTGTTTTAATTCGTTCTCCAATAGCGTCGGTATTATATACTTACCTCCGGATGTTTTGAACATTTCTTTTTTTCTTCCCGTAATTTTCAAAAAACCTTCGCTATCAACTTCGCCTTTATCCCCGGTGTGAAAATATTCCCCGGTCATTACCTCATTGGTTTTTTCCTTGTCTTTATAGTAACCCATCATTACGTTGGGACCCTTAATCAAGATTTCCCCATCTTCGGCAATTTTAATTTCTACATCCTCAATTGCTTTTCCAACCGTGCCCACCTTGTATAATTTATCGGCATACTGTCCAACGGATACAATAGGGGAAGTTTCCGTGAGGCCATATCCTTCCATTACTTGCATTCCTGCAGCTCCAAAAATACGTCCTAATCGAGGTTGTAAAGCAGCACTACCTGAAACCATAGTTACTAGATTGCCTCCTAGGGCTTCTCGCCATTTATTGAATATGATTTTATTGGCTAAACCTAATTGAAACTCATACCACCAGCCATTCTGACCATATGGCTCCCATTTTTCGCCTAAAGCAACGGCCCAGAAGAATAAACTTTTCTTAATACCCGTAAGCTCGGTTCCCTTAGCGTAAATTTTGTCATATAGTTTTTCTAAAAGGCGTGGCACTACGGACATTAATTGTGGATGTACCTCTTTAATGTTCTCTCCGATCTTTTCAATTCCTTCTGCATAATAAACTGCGGTACCGGAATATTGATATATATATATGAGCACGCGTTCAAAAATATGGCATATAGGCAAAAAACTTAGAACCCTATTTTCTCCTTCCAGTAACGGTAGGCGTTTAGCTCCTGCCAATGCGTTACTGGTAATATTATTATGGGAAAGCATAACCCCTTTAGGTTTTCCAGTGGTGCCGGAGGTATATATAATGGTAGCCAAATGAGAAGGATCAACAGCATCCTTTCTTTTTTGAACTTCTTCTGCGTTGCTTTGGTCGGAACCTAAGTCAAAAAGTTCAGTATAGTTTTTACAACCTTTAATTTCATCAAAACTGTAGACCTCTTTGAGTTTTGTATCGGGCATTACTTTTTTGACCTTATGGAGCACTTCATCATCGGAAACAAAACAGTAAATAGCCTCACTATGATTTAAAACATATTTATATTCCTCAGCAGAAATAGTTGGATAAATGGGGATGGTCTGAGCACCAATTTGCAAAACACCAATATCCATAATGTTCCACTCCGTTCTATTCGCAGTAGAGATAATAGCTATTTTATCATCTTTTTTAATCCCCATTCTTAATAAGGCCCTGCTTACGGCGTTGGCCTTATCTAAATAATCTTTAGTAGAAGTGGCTACCCATTCTCCATTGTATTTGGTGACCAAAGATTTTTCAAGATTGAATTTTTCCAATTGATAATAAGGAAAATCGAAGAGACGGGTTACTTTTTGCATACTTGGTTTCTAAATAAGTTATTGCAAAATAGGGAAAGAACACGGAATTTTAAAACCAGTTTGACAAAATGCTTTGTTAATTCTTACGAATTTTTCAATTGAAGAGCGTTTAGAGGTGTAGTTTCATCCCTTCATGACTTGCTTTAAAACCTAATTTTTCATAAAAATGGAGTGCCTCCGGACGTTTTTTGTCCGTAGTGAGCTGCACTACATGTGCGCCCTTATCTTTTGCCTTTAGGATAGCCCACTCAAATAAATGTTGTCCGATTCCTTTTCCGCGATATGATTCATGAACACGTACGGCCTCAATTTGAGCCCGTTTACCGCCTTGATAGGTTAGATATTGAATAAAAGAAAGTTGCAACGTCCCTACTACCTGATGCGATTCGTTTTCAATCACTATTAATTCCTGATTAGGATCAGCATCAATATTTTTAAAAGCATCGTAATATTTTTGAGGTAAGGGATTTTGATAATCCTCTCGTAGCGCGCCCAGCTTATCATTGGCTATCATTTCTACAATTAATGGAACATCTTTTTTGAGTGCTGGTCGTATGAGCATAAGTGAATATTAATTGGTTGATACTTCAAAAGTAGTTGTTGCCTTAATTGGAACCCCCTCAGAAGTGATACCTTCCAAAATTACCTCGTAATCCCCTAAAAAATCGCCTGTGTAAAAAGATATAGTAGCCTTTCCTTCTTCGTTCAATTGTATGTAAGGTTGCCAATGTAAGGTTGTTCTATTGTCCAATTTTTTGTTTTCTGTACTATTACCTTCATATTTCGGCTCATAGAATTTTTTAGCATAATCATACCCGGGATGTACAAAATTTAAGGAACCACCAAGTTTGCTAACTTTGGATTTTTCCGTACCGTCCTTGGTAAATATAGCAATTAAACCATTTGCAGCTCTAGAACCATAGATAGCCGTTCTTGGACCTTTTATCACATCAATGAAATCTATTTCTGAAGGTAGTATTTGTTCTAAAATAGAACCTCCTACATCGAAGTTGTTTACAGGCATACCGTCCAAAAG
>JBARUM010000437.1:0-5331 GCA_049645725.1 Maribacter sp. | reverse complement strand
CGGAAGTTCCTTTTGAACATACAGGTTGGCCTTAATTACCCAACTGTGATAATATTCTCCACTTACGAGAAGATTATCCTTAAAACCAATTTCGTTTTGAATAATTTCCGCTCTATCCGTAGGGTATCCTGAAACTATACGGTCCACCAAAGTACTACAGAAGTAATTTGAGTGGTTGATCCAGTCTTTGAACATTTCATCCAACCGCCAATGGTCAGCATATTGTAAAATTGTTTTCTTTAGAACAACACCATTATCCTCAATTAATTCACAAGGCAAAAGTATGCAGCCTTTAGTTGAATCACCCTTAAAATGCTTGTACCGTTGGTTTAACCAAAGTGTTAATTTGGCAGGAAATTCTTTTGGTGGATCATTGGTAAGCTTGTCTTCGGAATTAAATCGAATACCCGCCTCCGTGGTGTTGGAAATAATAAAACGCACATCAGGATTTTTGGATAGCTCAAGGTACATCTCCCATTCCGTGTAGGAATTAATTACGTTTTGCACCTCGGTAATCAGGGCTTTTTCCGAAACCAATTCTCCTGCCCTAATACCATCTAAAACAACGGTAAACAATCCTTCTTGTTCCTTTAATTGATGATAATCACCACCCTCGGTAGGTTTTATAATGGCAATAGCCGCATTAAAATCAGTTTCTTTATTCAAGATATGAACCATCCAATCTACAAATGCACGCAAGAAATTACCTCCTCCAAATTGCATGATTTTTATTGGTAGGCTTTTCTTGTTATCTATTGATTTTCTACTCAGTAGTTGCATTCAATTTTTTGAAATTCATGATTATTGGTTTTCCATATAGGATTCTTGCAAACTCCTGATAATCTACTTATAGGGAGATTCCTCGTTTCCAAGGAATAAAATCTTCTTGACCTAACCGAACAGCAGCCGGTATTTTTTCGCCACTAGCAACTTTTATAATATACTCCAACAATTCTTCGCCCTTAGATTCAATAGTATCTTCGCCAGTAATAATGGTGCCTGCATTAAAATCTATAATATCTTTCATGCGTTTACTAAGATCATTGTTACTTGATAATTTTACAACGGGTGCTATCGGGTTGCCAGTAGGTGTTCCTAATCCTGTGGTAAAACAAATTACATTGCAACCAGATCCCGCCAAGCCAGTTGTGCTTTCCACGTCGTTTCCAGGGGTACAGAGTAGATTCAAACCCTTCTTGGTTATAGGTTCTGTATAGTCCAACACATCTTGCACAGGGCTTGTTCCTCCTTTTTTGGCAGCACCAGCAGATTTCATGGCATCAGTAATAAGACCGTCTTTTATATTTCCTGGAGAAGGATTGTTCTCAAAACCAGAACCTGCGGCAACTGCCTTGGCTGAATATGTCCGCATCAGCTTTTCAAATTTTTTAGCGCTTTCTTCGCTCTCACAACGATTGATCAGTTCTTGTTCCACGCCGTTAAGTTCAGGAAATTCCGATAAAACCGTAGTTGCTCCTAAAGCAACCAACAAGTCTGAAGCGTAGCCTAGAGCCGGATTTGCCGAGATGCCTGAAAAACCGTCCGAACCTCCGCATTCCAGACCCAAAACCAAATGGCTTAAAGATGCAGGTTTCCGTTCAGTTTTATTTGCTTCAATAAGCCCTAAAAAAGTTTTTTTAACGGCCTCTTCTATAAAATGATGCTCACTCTTGCTTTTCTGTTGCTCAAGAACATATAGGGGTTTTGAAAAATTAGAATCACGTTTCATAATAGCATCCTCCAACAGTCTAAACTGTGCATTCTGGCACCCCAGACTCAAAACCGTAGCTCCGGCCACGTTTGAATTAGTTATATAACCTGCCAACAAATGGCATAAGGTTTCGGAATCTTGACGAATACCACCACAACCACCATCGTGGTTCAAGAATTTTATTCCATCTACATTGGGGAAGGTTCGGTTTTGTTTAATCTCCTCGCGAGTGCGGATAATATCTGAAGTCAATAACTCCTCTGCTGAAGCACCGTTCTTGTATTGATTCACAAGAACCTCAGTATCAACAATAAAATCGTTTGTTGTGCGATAGCCCAAAGCTTCTAATAGGGATGATTTTAGTACATCAACATTTCGATTCTCACAAAACACCAAGGGTATTACTAGCCAATTATTTGCAGTTCCCACACTACCATTGGCTCTATGGTAACCCTTAAATGTAATATCTTTCCATTTACTTACATCGGGTGCTTCCCAAGACCATTCTTTCTTCCTTACTTCATACTCAGAAGAAGCATGTACCACATTTTCAGTGGTAATAACCTCTCCTTTAAGAATTGGTTTTACAGCTTTACCCACCACGGTTCCATACATCACTATTTTATCATTAATTTCCAGATCAATGATTGAAAACTTATGTTTGGCTTTTGTAGCCGTAACTAAAGTAAAATTATTACCGTTATGTAAAATATTGATATCCTCAGGCAAATCGGTCAATGCTGCCAAAACATTATCTTGTGGATGTATTTGCAAATAGTGTTGTGGCATAGTTTTCTTTTAAGTTGATAAAGGTCAAAAATTAGAACTGATACTCCAAAATAGATAAAAAATTCTGCTAGTGACTTGTTTATGTTTTAATTCTGACCTGTGGATTCCTCAGACAACGAAATTATTAGTGCATAAAGAAAAGTAACGATTTTTTCACATGTTCTTCCCAATATGACCACTCGTGAGCCCCTGCAAATTCTTCATAGACATGTTCAATTTTTGCCTTACTCAAAGCAGTATGCAATTCACGATTACAGGTGATTAAATCATCCTCCGTACCACAGTCAAAACGTAGTTTTGGAATTAAATCCCCGTACTTTTCAAGAATTCCCAAAACGGAATTTTCCCGAAAGTCCGCTTGCTCATAATTTTCTAAAGATTCTTTAACGAATAAAGACATTTGAGCTATATCTGTAATCGAAGAATGTGCTGAAATAGCTTTGAATTTATCCGAATACTTTATTCCTAAGCGAAGTGCACCAAAACCTCCCATAGACAGACCTGAAATAAACAAATCCGAGGTCTTACCAACCGCTGGAATATTTTCAATGACTACATTTGGAACGTCCTCAACAATCCATTTTTCGAAATCTCTTTGGTTGTGTGGAAGATAACCCGAACCATCACCCCAAAGACCGTCTGAAGGCATAACGATGACCATTGGTGGTATCTCCTTATTTTGAATCATTTTCAAAGCGGTGCGATGAACTCCTGCATTTTGTGTCCAAGCCCAGGCGCTACCGTATACACCGTGAAGCAAAATAACCAGTGGAAGGTCTTCTACATTTTCTACCGGAGGTACAAAAACACATATATCACCACGGCCTTTTAGGTTATTTGTTTTAACGGTTATAAACCGAAGGTTGTCACTTTCAAATTTTGGATCGGATATTTCGGAGGTTATAGCGTGTTCTTCCATCAATCAAATACAATTACTCCTTTGGCATTTTTTCCGGAAAGCATGTCCCCAAAGGCTTGTTCTAATTCATCTAAAGAGTACGTTCTTGTAATCATTTCTTCCAATTTTAAAGCCCCTGATTGATAGTGTTCAACGATTTTAGGGAAATCCTTTTCAGGATTACACCCTCCATATAAAGGATTGGTATAAACTTTATCCCATTCAAATAAATTCATATCAATAACTATTTCCTGCTCTATACCACTTACCTGAACGGCAGTTCCAGCGTTTCTAACCATTGCTAAGGGAGCAGCTCCCAACTCAGGAACAGCGGTGCATTCGAATGCATAATCCGCTCCGCGATTACCTGTCATTTCTTTTACTTTTTCAGCGGCTTGCAACAAGCCCTTGTCATTTCTGTTTGCCAAAATAGTATGAGTCGCTCCAAACTCCTTCGCCATCTTTAAACGACCTTCATTGATATCTATCGCAATAATTTTACCCGCTTTACTCACTTTTGCCCCTTGAACAACACTAAGACCAACACCACCCGTACCCAAAACAACCACGGAACTCCCTTCACTTACTTTGGCCGAATTTACTACGGAGCCATAACCTGTCATCACTCCACAACTAATTATACTTGCAGCGGAAAAAGGCATATCGGGCGCAGGGTTTTTGACCACTGCGGATGCTTTTACCAAGGCATATTCGGAAAGTGTACCTAGATTAAATGAGCGTTCAATAGAATTTTTGTTGTATTGTGTTCCTTCTAAATGCGCTTGCCCTTCAGTATATCCGTTTCCACCTGCCACCACAGGAGAATTATTCTCACAGAGATGTCGGTTTCCCAGGTTACATTGAAAACAATTTCTACAAGGTGTTGCCCAGTTCAAAATAACAGCATCCCCAACGGCAAGATTCTTCACATTGACACCTATCGACTTAACAATACCTGAACCTTCATGCCCCATGACAATAGGTTTACCCCAATATAGGGAATCATGGTCGGTGTGGCATAGCCCAGCGGCCTTCATTTTTATCAAAACCTCATCAGCCAAGGGTTCAGCGACGTTAACGAAATCAATAACAAAAGTGCCGTCACCTTTTGCAATAGCACTTTTTGAGATTATACTCATAATATTAAATATTCATTTAATCAGGCATATACCAAGTTCGTAGGCTTAAGTTCTACTGATGCATCAGCTAGATTTACTTTGTTTATTCGTTGGTTGGTCTTAATAAACTTTGTCCCAATCACATAGGCTTTTGCATTGTTTATAGCATCGACAGCTACCAGTCTGTTGTCACTAAAATACCAAATTGAAAAACAAGGTTGGTCTTTTTCTTCCTTTCGGAGGATACTATTATTATAGTCTTCCGAAAGACCTACGATTTGTAATTTTACATCATACTGATCTGACCAAAACCATGGAATAGCATCATAGATTACCTCTTTCCCGCAAATGGCAGCAGCCGCAATTTTGGCTTGATCAACGGCATTTTGAACGGATTCCAATCGGACATATTCATCATATTTCGGATTGTAGTGATAAGTGCAATCACCAATGGCATAAATGCTTACATCGCTTGTTCGAGCGGTGCTATCGACTTTAATTCCATTTTCAATAGTGAGTCCGGCTTGTTCGGCTAATTCTGTATTTACACGGATGCCCACAGCTATAATAATAATATCAGCTGAATAGGATGAACCGTCCGAACAAACTACTTTATTCTCGGCAGTATTCGTTATCACGGAAGTTACGTTTTTCTCGGTGAAAATCTCCACACCGTTTTCAGCATGGAGTTGATGAAAGAAGTTTGATATTTCAGGAGCTGTTACTCGAGCTAAAATCCGTTCTTCTCTTTCCAAAACCGTAACATCCGAACCTAACTTTTTTAAGGAAGCCGCGATTTCCAAACCGATATATCC
>JBARUM010000436.1:0-3093 GCA_049645725.1 Maribacter sp. | reverse complement strand
GAAACATAATTCTCATCTATAAAAACTTGCTTTACAAATGGAAATTGAAACAACGCCATGGCCAAAGGAGAATTTTGTGCCTCATCAATGTCCTTAAATTCATAGGTGGTGCCAACAATCTTTTTGCTTGCTACAAATTTCATTGTTGAAGGATTTGGAGTTACTTCGGCATATACGGTAACGGCTATTGGTTTATCTGTTTCTTCCTCTATAACAACGGGTTCTCCCTCATTAAGATATTCTACCAATTGCTGAGCTACCTCATCTTTTACATCTGCCCAATCCACAATATCATAGCGCTCCAGGCCTATGAAGTTGCCAGAAATATAAACCGTTTTTATGAAGGGTAGATAAAAAAGCTGTTGGGCCAAAGGAGAGTTTTGGGCATCGTCAATATTTTTATATTCGTAATTCTTTCTGTTAACCAGAAGATGGTTGGTTTCGAATTTAAGTATGGCTGGGTTGTTGGTTTTAACGACGGTAATAGAGTACTCTTTCATCTCATTTTAATTTTCAACAAAAATACAAAGGAAATCTAAGTTATAACCTACTATAATAATGTTACCGATAAGCCGTTATACTTTATGTTTAGTACAATTTGAACCTATAGCCTCATTTCCTAAGATGAAATTTAAGCTCATTATTTTCTTTTCTTTTCTGGTTTTTGGCGTTAAGTCGTATGCTCAGGAAGGAATTCCAGTATATTTTGACTACTTAGCGGACAACTATTATCTTGTGTATCCTTCAATGGCAGGAATTAGCCAAGGTGGTAAAATACGTGCTACTGCAAGAAAGCAATGGTTTGATGTAGAGGATGCGCCAAGTTTACAGACCATAAATGCTAATTTTAGACTAGGAGATTCTCCAAGTGGGGTAGGAGTTATTATTTTCAATGATGCAAATGGTTATCACTCCCAAACAGGTTTAAAATTGACATATGCGCACCATTTAAAAATGGGGAGCCAAGATGTAAGAGTTTTGAACCAGCTTTCTTTTGGATTAAGCGGTACCATTTTACAAAGTAGTCTGGACGAATCTGAATTTAGATCGGTAACGCCAGATCCGGCTATATCGGGACAAAGATTAAGTGCAACATATTCCAATGTGGATTTAGGGATATCCTATAACTTCCAAGAATTTTATGCGCATTTTGCAGTTACAAATGCCTTAACAGGAAGCAGACGTAATGTTTATTACAGGGACCGTCAGGACAATCCTGACCAATTGGTCATAGATAATATTAGAAGATACTTAATTTCAGCGGGTTATATTTTTGGAAGAAGTGAATGGCAGGTAGAGCCTTCTGCCTTGTTTCAATTAACCGAGTTTACACAGGAAAAGACTATTGATATCAATGCTAAAGTTTATAAAGATGTAGATTTTGGCCGAATTTGGGGAGGAGTATCTTACAGAAGAAGTTTTGATGGGGCCCAGTTTCAGACCGCAACTGGTTTTGGAGAACAGCGTTTGCAATTAATTACACCTATAATTGGCGCTAACATCAAAAACTTTATGGTGTCCTACAATTATTCGTATCAAATGGCCGATATCCGTTTTGATAATGGTGGATTTCATCAAATTACTTTAGGTTACGATTTTGGACAGGCAGAACGTAAATACGATTGTTACTGTCCTGCAGCACAATAAAAAGGCCGAGTCCTAAAAGGAACCGACCTTAAAACACACCAACCGTTTTCTTACTCCCAAGTATAGTTCTTTGAGGATGCTTGCTTTTTAATAGCTCTTAGCATTACACTTTCCAGTTCGCCTTTATTTTCCTCATTTTGGTTTTTGGCTATGTAAGCTTCCCTTTTGGTATTAAGCGCCTGAATCTCTTTTTGAATCTTCTCTCTTTCAGTTTTCTTAACTTGAACATAGGCTGCAATTTCCTTTTCGGACTTACCCCTTAGTTCAGATGGCAACTCATCTTTTGAAACTTGACTTATATCGAATTCATCATCAGCGTAAGCGTCCACTAAATCCCACTTTTTATTGTTATAAAGTCTTGAACTTTTACTTACGGCACGTTTTACGGCTACCACCTCTTGAAGCTCCATTGCGTTACCGTCCTGTACTTCTTGGGCGGCCAGTTTGGAATGTCCCAAAGCGCCATAAGAAATATAGGTCTTGTTTAATTTAGAATTCAGCTTTATGATGATATCATCATATGGTGTGTTTATATGAACCACCTCTCTGTTGTGGTCTATGGCCATATATTCACCACCTGTCATGGTAGCACCATTTTTCCAGTACGTGTTAATACCTTGTTCATAGTTACCGCAAAAAATAGTATTTACAACCACATCTTTTTCCTTAGCGTTCAACGCCGCATCCTTATAATTCAACTTGCCTTGGTCAAATGGCTCATTACCTGCAATAAATATCATTTTTAAATTATCTGGATTATCTCCCCAATCCAATTGCTTCAAAGAAGTTTGCATGACGGTTCCGCAAAATTCCTCACCGCCATTCGTGGTAAGGGAAAAAAGCTTTTCTGAAATGTCGTCTAGATCATTACTAAAATTGAGTACTTGCTGAATATATCCTTCTCTTGAGGAAAGACCGTCATTTCCATATTGGTATAGTGCTATTTGTAGTTTTGGTCTAAGCTCGTTACCACATTTGGCATGCGTAAACTCGTTTATAATATCCCATAGTTGGGATTTAGCCTGATTAATAAGCCCGTCCATACTATTACTCGTATCCAACAACAAGGCAATTTTAACCGTATTGCTCTTAGTCTCTTCTGTCGTGTTCACAGCTTGAGCAATGATAGGTTTTGAGTTCGATTTCATTTTAAGCTCGCAACCATAACCAATACTCATAGATAATGTTGTAAGACCTAATACTATTGTTTTTTTAAACTTTTCCATTTTTATTTATTTAAATATTGGGTTAAAACTAATGGTAAACTATTTTTTAGAATAACCATTTTGAGCGAAGTACCCTTTTGAGTGAGTGAAGTAGTCCAAAGCATTTTTTAACCCCTGAAAAAGCTCTTTTGAAAACCATATTACGGTCCTTTCCTATTTTTTAGTGTCGGATGAATCCGCTAAGTTTACACTGATAATACGTGATGAAGAAGCATATACT
>JBARUM010000435.1:0-1984 GCA_049645725.1 Maribacter sp. | reverse complement strand
AAGGGCAGTAAAATCAAGATGTCCATTATCGGGACAAGTGATGAACCGGATATGGGACGGTACAGTCCCATATTAGAACAGGTTGCGGAACAGTACCGTCCCAATGGTGTACCGCTTGTGGGACAGCACCATCCCATAAACGGACAAGCTGTGGACTCGCACCGTCCCATAGGTGGACAAGCATTGGTATCTACTATAAACAATACCAAACAGGTAAACAATATAAAACAACCAAAGGGCTGGCAGGCCGTTATTGATTTTTTTATTGAAAAAAGTTTTAATGCCGATGAAGGAAAAAAATTCTTTGCCCATTACGAAACTCGTAATTGGCAAACTAGCGACGGAAAAGCGATTAGAGATTGGCGCGCAGTAGCTACAAATTGGATGGATAGAACCGAACTTTTCGACGAGGAAAACAAACCAAACATAAAACAAGCGTCCCAAATCAAGGACAACTTGCGAACCACTAAAAACAAAGATTATGGACAACCCCTCTAAAATTACCGAAGGTGGCGTGGAATATTCGCTAGGAAAATTTGATGGCAAAAGTGTTCTCTACGATTTTGATAAAATCTTGATTTACTTGAATGCCAAAGGCAGACAATTATTCGGAAAAAATTTCAGAATCTATGATGAAGACATCTCAATCATCCGAAAGCTATGCCATTACTTTATCAGGGATAAGGACAATTGTGAAAAGTATGAAATAGATATTGACAAGGGCATTTTGCTTTCTGGACCAGTAGGCTGCGGAAAAACAAGTTTAATGAAATTATTGCGACATATCGTACCGCTGCAACGACCATACGAAATGATTCCTTGTAGGAATGTCGCCTTTAGTTTTAACCATCTGGGCTTTAAAACCATTGAGGATTACGGCAATACTAAATTCTACTGCTTTGATGATTTGGGTATAGAACCTGCGGGACGGTTTTATGGTAAAGACTTGAACGTAATGGGCGAAGTATTACTTTCCCGATACGAACTTTACCTTGAAACCAAACACAAAGTCAAAACCCACGCTACTACGAACCTAAATGCCGAAGAACTGGAAGAACGCTATGGAAATCGCGTTCGTAGCAGAATGCGAGAACTATTTAATTTGATTGCTTTTGATAAGGGTGCTGGGGATAAGAGGAAGTAAGATATTTTACTTGCTCAATTTCAGAATGCGAAACGCTCCTTGAACCACCAAAATAAAAACGATTGTTCCTACAATTAAATCTGGCTTATTGGAATTTAACCAGTTTACTAAAACTCCTGCGGTAATCACTCCCAAATTGATAACTACATCATTTGAAGTAAAAATCATACTCGCTTTCATATGTGCCTCTTCTTTACTCTTTGATTTTTGTAAAATGTAAAGACAAATTCCATTTGCAATAAGCGCAAAAATCGAAACGATAATCATTGTTGAAAAATCGGGAAGTTTCTCGGCTCCAAAAAATCTTCTCAACACTTCCACAAATCCGATAACCGCAAGTGTTATTTGAAAATATCCGGCAAGTTTTGCAATCCGCTTTTTCTTAATCAACGTTCCGCCAACAGCAAACAAACTAATTCCATAAACAAGACTGTCCGCAAGCATATCAAGGCTATCGGCAACAAGTCCCATAGATTTTGAGATAATTCCTGTTGTCATCTCAATGATAAAAAAGGCAAAATTTATCGCCAATACAATCCAGAGTAACTTTTTTTGATTGTTGTTTTCTTCAAAATCTTTTTCGTCGGTATGTTCAGTCGAGATTTTCTTTCCACTTAAATTCAGTTCCATAATCGACTTTTCAATTAGGTCAGCCTGTCCGTCGTGAAAAACGGTCAGTTTTCTATTAGCTATGTCAAAGTCAAGATTTTTAATTTCTGAAATTCCATCCAATTTCATTCGGATTAAATTTTCTTCCGAAGGACAATCCATTTTTTGTATTGTAAATAGCGTTTTTTGCATATTAATCCTCATTTAAATAAAAGTTGCCATTATTAATAG
>JBARUM010000434.1:0-4601 GCA_049645725.1 Maribacter sp. | reverse complement strand
AATAATAACCATGGGAAATGACTGCTTTCGCTGGATAAATGAACGTGGCCATGTTCCGCACCTTTAGAAAAGAATTCCAGAAAGATTTGAAGAAGAATACCAAGCATAATAAATACTCCCACGATTTTGGTATCTGAGCTTTCATAAACCTCTGGTAAAAGTTCAAAAATTGTTAGAGACAGCAAAAAGGCACCACTGAAGGCAAGTAGTAACTTAAAATGCTCTTTTTTCTTGGGTTTGGTTAGAAGTACTAAAAGAAAACTAAGTAGAACTCCTAGAACAGGTAAAATATAAATCATTCATGAGCTGGTTAGGTGGCTATAAAGGTATTGGTTTGTAACCCTATTCGGCATTAAAATTAGCGTATTTTTGTGGCACGTTATAAATAGGATATGGGTAATAATTTTAAAATGGTTGCAAAGACCCTCTTTGGCTTTGAAGAAATACTTGCCAAGGAACTACGAAATCTTGGCGCAGGAAATGTGGTAGAAGGAGTTCGTAATGTTTCTTTTGAAGGAGATACGGGATTCATGTACAAGGCAAATCTTTGCTTGAGAACCGCTATCAAAATCATTAAACCCATTCATTCCTTTCACGTAAGAAATGAAAAGGATCTATATCGGGAAATCTATAAGATGGATTGGACGGAATATCTTTCCCTAGATGATAGTTTTGCTATAGACTCAACGGTTAATTCAGATGAATTTACCCATTCCTTATATGTTTCTCAGAAGACTAAGGATGCAATAGTAGATAAGTTTAGGGATACTGATGGAAAAAGACCGGATGTGGATGTGAAACATCCAGATTTGCGTATTAATATACATATACATAAAAATACTTGTAATGTTTCTTTGGACAGCTCTGGGAGTTCTTTACATCATAGAGGATATCGAATATCTACCAATATTGCCCCGATAAATGAGGTATTGGCGGCAGGATTGCTACTTTTAAGCGGATGGGACGGGCAATGTGACTTTTTAGACCCCATGTGTGGAAGTGGAACCATATTAACCGAAGCCACAATGATTGCATGTAATATTCCGGCAAATATTAACCGTAAGGGGTTTGCTTTTGAAAAATGGAACGATTTTGATGCAGACTTATATGAGAAAATCATAGAGTCTAGTTTAAAGAAAACAAGGGAGTTTCATCATAAAATTATGGGATACGATAAAGCACCTTCAGCAATTCGTAAGGCGGGAGAAAACATTGAAAATGCTAATCTTTCCGAGTATATAACCATAAATAGGGAAAACTTTTTTAAAACCCAAAAACAATCAGAAGGTCCGTTGCATCTCTGTTTTAACCCTCCTTATGGGGAACGTTTGGACCGTTCTGATTTGGAATCTGATTTTGATGTGGAAAAATTTTATTCCGATATAGGTGATACTTTGAAACAGGGTTACCCTGGAACCAATGCTTGGTTCATTACTTCTAACTTACAGGCTTTAAAATTCGTAGGGTTACGACCATCAAGAAAAATTAAAGTATTCAATAGCCATCTAGAATCACGTTTAGTAAAATATGAGATGTATGAAGGAAGTAAGAAAGCGAAATATAATAAAGAAGGTTAGGAATGAAATCAAAACAAAAGGCATTGCTCTTTAATTTTCTTGGCTTCGCAGTTATTTTCTTAGCGGTACGGTTTACGCTAGATTACTTTTTTGAGGCAAATAGATTTTTTCTTGCATTCGTTTCAGCTATAGGAGCCACATTGGCCTCTCCAAAATTTGCAGCGATAAAAACCGAATCAGGAGAGAGGATATCTATGAAATGGATATTCAGAAAGAATTAAAAAGTAGGTTACTGCTCCTCTATTTCAGAATCTTCAATTTTCTTTTTTATTTTATTCCTTTTATTGTAGAACGGTAGAAAGTATGATATTGAATAGTTGTAGCCAACACCAAATTTACTGTCGTCCGTAACTTTATTGAAGCCTGGTATCCACAAATTAGGAAACCTGTTATCTTCTTTTTCTGATAGTAAAAAACCCAAACGGATGCTTGCTCCCATAAATATATTGGCAAATAATTCAACCTTAGTGCCAAAAACGGCCTCAATCCAAGCAGCGCTTAAACCGGAGAAATTTTCAGGAGTAGTTGAGCCTTCTGCAAAACCTTCTGGATTCCAATAGCGGTTGGAATCAAAATATTGGTAGTTGTTCAATGTTTGCTCAAAGGTGCTAAATGCAAGTCTTCCTCCAAAAAAAATAGAGTTATGTTCCCCGTACCAGTTAGCATAGGTGTTGTTGTCAACACCTATTTTAATATAGCTCCCAGAGGTAGTAAAGTTAAACAGGTCCTCCTGTTTAGTTTTTTGTTCGTTTCCCAGCTCCGCAGCTATATATAGATTTTGGGTAAGCCTGTAATCTGCAACAATTTCAAACCCGGTATAGTTATCATCCAAAAATCCAATTAGAGGCCTACTTAAATCAATTCCTGCTCTTAACCCATAAGACTGTTTGTACTCAACAGTGTCCTTTGGTTGTGTATCGATAGGTTTAGTTTGAGAAAAAACCCCGATAAAACTCAATAAAAAAATAATGCTAATGGAATATTTTAACATGGGTAGAATCTGTATTAATAATCAAGGACCTAACAATTTCAACATCCTGTATCCAATTGTCCGCTCCACTAGCTAACTGATCAGTTAAATTTTCATAGTTGACAATGAAACCACATCCTCTTGATGCAAAATTCTCTAGTCTATTATAGGAAAATGTAAGTGTATCTATATTTCCTGTTTCGTTACCATTTTCATCCAACGCGGAGTTAGATACCATTAGAAGGCTCGTAGCATCTTCAGTAGTTTTTAATGGAATGGAAATAGTGTTTAGATTTGCTACGGCGTTCAAATTAGCACTCTGTCCCAGACCAATTACGCGTAGATTTGGCACTTCCTTTAACGCAGATGTATCTGCAATGTCAAAAAACTCTAGAACCAGTAAAGGTGTGTCGGCATCAACGCATATGTCATCTTTTTCACAAGAACTAATACCAATAATAGAGAGAAAAAGGATGGTGCCTAATCGTAACTTATTCATGCTAATTTTTCTTTTCTAAAAGTACAACATTTTCTACATGGTGGGTTTGTGGAAACATGTCCACCGGTTGTACTTTTTTTACTGTGTACTGTTCTTTCATCAGTGCTAAGTCTCTTGCCTGAGTGGCCGAATTACAGCTAACATAGACGATTTTCTTTGGGGCAATATTTAATATTTGTTGTACAACGTCCTTATGCATACCATCTCTTGGTGGATCAGTAATAATAACATCCGGAACTCCGTTTTCCGAGATGAAATTTTCATTGAAAACATTTTTCATATCGCCAACGAAAAAATCAACGTTTTCAATTTTATTTCTATCGGCATTAGCCTTTGCATCGAAAATTGCTTCTGGTACAGATTCTATGCCAATAACTTTTTTGGCATTTTTGGCAACGAATTGAGCTATGGTTCCCGTTCCGGTATAGAGATCATACACTAGCTCATCTCCATTTAGGCCGGCGAAATCCCTTGTGATTTTATATAGCTCGTAGGCCTGTGCAGAATTGGTCTGATAAAAAGATTTTGCATTTATCTTGAATTGAAGCCCTTCCATTTCTTCAAAAATATGGTCACGACCCGCATAACAAATAATTTCTTGATCGTAAATAGTATCGTTCTTTTTTGAATTGATGACATATTGGAGGGACGTAATTTCAGGAAATTTTTGGTCCAAATGTTCTAATAACAAGGTTCTTCTGGCCTCATCATCTTCGAAAAATTGAATAAGCACCATTAACTCTCCTATGGAGGAAGTACGCAGCATTAAGGTGCGCAGTAGACCATATTGGTTACGCGGATTAAAGAAACTTAAATCATTTTCCACGGCAAAAGACTTTACCGCTAAACGAATATCGTTAGAGGGGTCTTGTTGCAAATAGCATTTTTTAATGTCCAAAATTTTATCCCACATGCCTGGAATATGAAACCCCAATGCATTCTTATCCTTTATTTCATTATCGGATTGTATCTCACCCAATGTTAACCATCTACTACTGGAAAATGAAAATTCCATTTTATTCCGATAGAAATATTGCTTTTCAGAACCTTTTATTGGTAATAAATCGGGTAATTCTAAATGACCTATGCGTTTTAAATTGTTTTCAACTTCTTTCTGTTTGTAAAAAAGTTGATGCTCATAGCCCATGTCCTGCCATTTGCATCCACCGCAAATACCGAAATGTTGACATCTGGGCTCTACACGTTTTTCGGAAAGCGAATGAAACTGTGTGGCAACACCCTCAAAATAGGCCTTTCTTTTTTTCGTAATCTGTACGTCTACGACATCACCTGGAACCGTATTTGTTAAAAAAATCACCCTTCCATCCGGAGCTTTACCAATAGTCTTTCCTTTGGCACCGGCATCTATCACTTCTACATTTTCAAAGACTTGTTGCCTATTCTTTTTTCGCATGGCGTAAAAGTAACAATCACATTGCATTTATTACAATTATCTTTAAGCGGAGAGTATTAAAAAGAGTTAAATAAGATTCAACCTTTTTGAACATGTAGCATCTTTAGGGTAGAAGTGTTGGTAATCATTACAAAAAGGGTT
>JBARUM010000433.1:0-2830 GCA_049645725.1 Maribacter sp. | reverse complement strand
AAATAAGCTTTTGCTGGGATTATGAGTCTTAGCAATATTTCAACAATAGTGCCTACACCATTAAAATGATTATCTCTAAATTCTCCCTCCATTACTTTATCCAAACCATGGAAATCATAGGTTTTTGAAACAATGGAATCATCATAAATTTCTTTGATGGATGGTGCAAAAACTAATATAGTCGTTGAAATATTCTTAATTAACTCCAAGTCTTCAATAAGCGTATTCGGGTATTTTTTTAGATCCTCTACATCATCAAACTGAGTAGGGTTTATAAAAATAGTTATGATAACTTGAGCATTTTCTAAAAGAGCCCTTTTAATTAAGGAACTGTGTCCTTTGTGCAAGGCGCCCATAGTTGGAACTAGGCCAAGATTTCCTTTACCAGAAAGTTCTTTTAACTTCTTTTTAAGCTCTTTTTTTGTTTTGATGGGGAGCATGTAAATTTGTCATTAGCGAGCAAACTTACTATAATTACTGCTAATCTCTATATTTTTTGTAATTTTGCACCTGCGTTTCTGCGAAAAACAAAAAAGAGCTTTTATGAATGGTAAAAAGATATTGTTTGTATCTTCTGAGTTAGTACCCTACTTACCCGAAAACGAAGTTTCCTTGATGTCATACGAAGCTCCTAGAATGGTTAACAGCAATGGTGGCCAAATTAGGATTTTCATGCCAAGGTACGGTAATATCAATGAAAGAAGACATCAGTTGCATGAAGTCATAAGATTGTCCGGGATGAATTTGGTCATCAATGATATGGACATGCCATTGATTATTAAGGTCGCCTCTATACCTAAGGAACGTATACAGGTATATTTCATAGATAACGAAGAATATTTTAAGCGTAAAGCTACATTTACGGATAAGCAAGGGAATTTGTTTCCAGATAATGACCATCGAGCCATATTTTTCGCCAAAGGAGTGATGGAAACGGTAAAGAAACTTAATTGGTCACCAGATATCATACACGTGCATGGATGGATGGCTAGCTTATTGCCGTTATACCTTAAGAAGTATTATGCAGACGAGCCCCTTTTTGCAGACAGTAAAATAGTGCTGTCAGTTTATGGTAAAACTTTTGATGGAGAGCTGGATAAGGAAATGATAAAAAAAATTGCCTTTGACGGAATTCCGGAGGAGGAAATAGAAATGCTAAATACTCCTACCTATAATAATTTGTTAAAAGTAGCCGTAGATTATTCTGATGCGATTATTTTAGCCTCGGAGGATATTCCAGATGATTTAAACAAACATATTTCCAACCTTAAAAAACCAGTGTTGCCGTACGTTCCCATTCAAGAATTCGAGGAAGCCTACGCCAATTTTTATAACACAGAAGTTTTAAAATAATCTGAATGAATTTTTTAAAGAAACGCCCTTTCCCATTTTTCTTGGGCCTCACTTTGGTTATGTTTTTTTTTGTGTCTTGTGAGACAGACTTAACTACTGTTGGTGCTGGGGTTGTTGGAAGTGAGCCCTTTACCACTGGTAGTGAAACATTTGACGTTTACGCCTTTAATAAGAATATTGAGGCAGTTAGAGCCAACAAACTAGACATATATCAGCTAGGAACTTTCAATGACCCTATTTTTGGTAAAACAGAATCTTTTGTTACTACGCAATTACAATTAGCGTCTATCAATCCCAGGTTTGGCAACTTAACACAGAGTGTAGAAGACGGTGCGGACACGGACGATTCCATAACGACTATAGATGAGGAAGAAACGGTAAAGGAAGTAATTTTATATATTCCCTATTTAACTAAAAATGGATCTAGAGATAGTGATTCGGACGGTGTAGACGATGAGTTCGATTTGGAGCCAAACGATAACACTAACGATAGTGATGGAGATGGCGTAGCCAACAATGAGGAGTTAGCGGCAAATACAGATCCATTGGACGATACTAGTTTAGATGCTAATGGCGATGGTTTAAACGATACCGATGATACGGTTATAATTCCGAATAATTTCGCTAGAAGGGTTGACTTGGATAGTATTTACGGGAATCGTGAAAATCCATTCACGCTAAAAATACAAAGGTCTACCTTTTTTCTGAGGGATTTAGACCCAAATACCAATTTTGAAGAGGCACAACAGTTTTTTTCTACTCAAGAATTTGCCCCGGATTTTGTGGCGGAAACTTTGTTTGAAGGTGAAATTACCATTGACGATAAGGAAATTGTATTATTAAATGAAGATGATGAGGTTACGGAAGATGTTGATGAGTCATTGACCGTTACTAAGAGAGATCCGGGTATTAGGGTAGCACTAGATACAGATTTTTTCCAACAGAATATTTTAGATAAAGAAGGGAGTTCTGAACTTTTAAGTGCGGCGAATTTTAATGAATTCCTTAGAGGACTGCATTTCACCATTACCACGGCAGAGGGTCAGGAAATTATGATTCTTTTTGATTTAAAAGATGCTAACATTACGATAACGTATACTTACCAGAGTTATAATACCAACGGTACCGCGGGTGATACCTCGGATGATACTGTTGAAACCGAAGAATCAGAATTTGTTTTATCTTTCTTAAGGCAATCTACTACAAGTGTTTTGGGGAATGCGGTTAACACCATTAGAAATGAGGCATATCCAACAGAAATAACCAGTGCCTTGGATACAGAAGAAAATGCATCCAGAATATATTTAAAAGGTGGTTCTGGTGTGTTTACGCAAATAAATTTGTTCGAACCCGACAATTCAAGGGATATTATCCAACAAATTGAGGCAAATAACTGGATTTTGAATGAGGCTAATCTTGTATTCTATGTAGATAGGGAACAATTGGATTTACTTGGAGCTACGGATGAACCACCAAG
>JBARUM010000432.1:0-1831 GCA_049645725.1 Maribacter sp. | reverse complement strand
GTAAAAGGCTTAACGGAGACCAGACCATCCTTAAAAGATAGTTTCGTTTTCAATTCCTTTAAATTAAGTTCTTTTAGATTGATAAAATCCAACTTACCGTCCAGCGCAGAGAGAATAGGTGCCTTTTCAACATTTATTTCCCTAGTAAGTACATTGGCAAGAATGTCCCCGCTTAAGCTCAATAAATCAGGCATAAAATCATCTGTTAAATTCCCAGAAAGTTCAATATCTGAAGATAGCTTTCCTTTAAGGACTTGTGCTATCGGAGCTAAAACCTTAAAAAGTTCCAACGCTTGGAAAGTTTCTCCAATTTGAAGCTGGTCCATGGCCAAGCGCATGGCGAATGTTGGTGTTTCATTCTTGGTAGAAACCTCTCCGTTAAAACCAACTTTACCATCAAAAAGAGAAGAAGTCATGTTACTTAAAATAGCCATTTCATCTTTTATACTAAGATTTCCCTTAACATCCCTCAAAGTAAGATTGTCGTACAGAACCGTATTTGCGGATGCATTAATATTGGCGTCCAAGAAAGATGGAATCTTAATTTTATCTTCGGTTTTGGTAGTCGTTTCGCTTTGTGTATCGTCTCCTTCCTTACTTGTTTGCTCCGCTACCATAAAATCGTTAAGAGCGAACACATTGGACTTCAAATCAAAATTCCCTTCTACATTTTCATTATTGAACATAAAACCAAGTAGGTTATTTATGCTTCCGGTCGCGTTAAAATCTGTTTTTCCCGTGGAACCTTTCAATTCGTTCAACGTTACCGTTTTAGGATTAAAGGTTAATGCAACAGCAGATAGTTTTACCGGATTCGGTATTTCGGGCGAATTGTATTCAAAATCACTGACGCTCATTTGCCCGGAGGTATTTGTTCTTTCATACTGTTTCTTTTTGATGGAAGCCATATCAAAGGCGGTCGTAACATCGGCATTAAGTAATCCCTTCAAATTCAAATCGGCAGGAACGGGATATGCCTTGGAAATATTGGCCAAGTTCATTTTACCGTCAACGTGGGCATTTACCTTAGTATTACCCATTAGTTCTGTGATCTTTGAAGTAAGGTTAAATTTGTCCTCGTCGATCATAAAAGAAGCCCTATTGATATTCACGTAGGTATCCTCCGTTATTCCGGTCTCGTTGTTAACGATTGCATCTATAAAAATGTTCCGAACGGACTTTGGTAAATCGGGATATTTAAAGGATGCATTGTCCGAATTAATAGAAATATTAAATTTTGGAATGTGCTCTTCATCAACAATACCTTCAAATTCTCCTTTAACAATAAAATCCCCGGTAGTTTTTACATCTGCAATATTCTTAGAATAGGTTTCTGGAATAATGGCCAAGAAGTTTTTAAAATCAGAAGATGCTGTTTTAAAACTAATATTTACCTCTTGATTATCGTCATTCAGTTTTACAAAACCATCAAAAACCAACGGTAGTTGGTTTACTATGGCTTCGTTTTTCAAAAATGAATATTTATTTTCATTTAAATCGATTCCTATTAAGGCGTCCAATTTAATTCTGTTTTTATTCAAGTAGTCGGTACTATCCATTTTGAAAGACACCAATGCCTCTGTGTAGGTTTTAAGCTCCGAAGTAGATAATGATAAATCTCCCGTGCCATTGTGTTTTATTTCTTCCACCTTAAGCACTATACCGGAGGACAGATTATTGTAGCTAATTATCGAGTTTAAAAGTTCGTAGGACTCCAAATTAAATACAAAACCATCTGATGCATTATCGGCAGCTGTTTCACCTTCTGATTCCTTTGCAATATCATAATTGGTATCTTCAGTTTCATTTACTTTGATACTCAGGTTGGCAC
>JBARUM010000431.1:0-3147 GCA_049645725.1 Maribacter sp. | reverse complement strand
CGATAAAGCATTTTTGGTTATCGGCACTGGAAATTTGCAGAGAAAAGTAGATGTACGGACCGATCATATCATTCAATGATGAAAATAAATTTAACTTAGTTGTGCTATGGGCGATTCAGAGATATTAAACGACGGTCAAAAAAGAGCTGTGGAGTACGATGGTCAACATCTTTTGGTGCTTGCCGGTGCAGGCACGGGAAAGACGAAGACGATAATCGCCCGGGCGGCATACCTTATTAGCTCGGGAGTAGACCCTACCAAAATACAGATACTCACATTTACGAAAAAAGCTGCGAACGAAATTGTCGAGCGTGTCAAGGCGACACTTCCGCAATCGGAAGGTAACTCCCTGAACGGAGCCACTTTTCATTCATGGTGTAATCAATTGATCGTTCGTTTTCCAAATTTATTCGGCGCAGCGGCTTACACGGTGATTGATCCGGACGATCAATTAAGTATAATGAAAATGGTCTGCGGTGACCGGAATCTCGATTTTGGCAAGCTTCGAGTAAAACCACAACAACTTATCGATATATACTCGTTAGCCCGAAACACGAAAAAAAGCTTGACCGAAAGTTTACGGGTAAAACTTTTCAAGAACAAAAAAGATGCGGACACCGACTACGAGATTACCATGATCAAGTCGCATGTCGAGAATATACTTAGGGCTTACCAACAAAAGAAAGGTGAGCAACGGTATTTGGATTATGACGATTTGCTTTTAGTGGTCTCCACACAGTTGAGAACGAATCCAGAGGGCTGCGAAATTCTTTCCCAACATTTGGAATATTTGTTGGTCGACGAGATGCAGGATACAAATCCGTTACAATGGGAACTATTAGATCCGTTTGTCGGAATTTGCAAATTATTTTGTGTCGGTGATGACGCGCAGTCCATTTATTCCTTTCGCGGGGCGGATTTTAGGAACGTGCATTTATTCAAGGAACGTGTGCCACATTCAGCGGTGTATAAGTTAGAGAAGAACTATCGCTCGACACAGGAAATCCTGGATGTATCGAACTGGTTGTTGAAAAAATCCCCTATAGCATACAATAAGGTATTGCAATCGATTCGAGGAGGAGGTGAGCTTCCGCAGCTTGTCAATGTCAGCGACGAATGGCAAGAAGCCAATTGGGTCGCTGACGAGATACTTAGAAACTTTACCCATGAAGATCGAACCTTTTCCGATCATTTGATCCTGGCACGTTCTCAGTACTACTCAAAATCATTACAGGCGGTCTTCATTAGAAGGAAGATTCCGTACGTGACCTATGGAGGACGAAAGTTTATGCAGGCCGCACATATAAAAGATCTGGTCTCCTTGCTCCGAATCGTGAACAACCCGTACGATGAAATAGCCTGGATCCGTTTTCTGACTTTCCAAGAGGGAGTCGGGGAAGTTCGGGCATCCCGAATCCTTCAGAAGGTCATCGAAAACGTGGAGGAGGGTGACATCCCGAAGATTCTCCAGAATGCCATGCCAGGGGAAGATGGTAGTAAAATAGCCCGGTTATACGAAGCGATTAAAACGGAGAAAGACGTCGGGCAAATGGTCGATACCGCATACGAGGCCATGTCTTTGGGTCTGGCATTTCGTTATCGTCGTGATTGGAACGAGAAAAGAAAAGCGGACTTTCCCGTATTGAAACTGCTTGCCAAAAGCTATCCCACCCTTGGAGAATTTATAGGGGAGGGATTGCTGGACAATTCGGAGAATATGAACGGGGTAAATGTACTTAGTGAGTCCAAGCTCAATACCGACGAGAACAAGGACCATGTAATCATTTCCACCATCCACTCGGCAAAAGGATTGGAAGCCGATGTCTGTATTGTGCTCAATGTTTCGCCCAAGGCCTTTCCTTCGGCATGGTCACTGGACAGCCTTGATGAAATCGAAGAGGATAGGCGCGTTCTTTATGTTGCCCTGACACGTGCGAAAAATAGATTGATCATGACCCGGAATACGGCTTCTATTTCAGCAGTTCACCGACGTGGTATTCCCAATAGCAACGGTGAAAGAACGGACGATGCGGAAATTTACTTTCTAAACGAATTACCTGAGAAGTTGGTCGAACAGATTATGGTCGAACACAAATTTGGAAAAGTCAGGGATGCTCCGTCACCGAATAAAATCGATTTATCTTCGGGTATGGATTTCAGTTGATCCAGCGTTTCAATACTAAAAAAACCGTAAGGACACGGGCATTTTTCCAGTCTATCGACGCCACGGTTGAATCATTGGCATCAGTACCAATTATATGCCGTACATAAAACATCTCTGGAAAGAGTCGGTATATCGAAAAGTAGTTATTCATGCATTTCAGGTCAAATGGAAGCGCCAACATCCTACCATGTATCTTAAGCGATTTTGCTTGTTTGGCCGATAACGAAGCCACACTCTAGTATGAAAAACCTTTTTTGCTCCAGTGAAGTATTACCGTTGGCAAATCCTTTAGTACACTATCCCTTGGTGTATTGTAGATTTCTTGGTTTTCATTTTGACCCTTAGGTTTGTAAAAGCCAAACATATCCGTTTTATGATGCCTTGGACATTAGAGTCACCGATGACTTAGCAGGCCAAAATGGGGAGGGATTCCCCGTCAGATGGGAAACCCTATTTTCAAACGAGTTTCATTTGGGATTTATGCATTTGCATCCTAAAACAAAACCAAAGGGCTTTGCAAAACTTTATGATGGCACTTTTTAGCAAGGATAGTGAGCCAAGGATTAAGAGCATAAAAAAAGTCCGCAGAAACTTTGGCCTACGGACTCCTTTGTTGGACCTATACGATCACCCCTTCACAGGAAGTTTCCCTTCAAGCATTACGATCTTAGCCTTAAGTTTCTCTTCCCTAACACTTCTAGCTTCGGAGTATTTGGCCTCGATGGCATCCATTTCCTTTTTGTAATAATTTCCAAGGGCGGTATAGACCGCTTTGTTGGTAAGGTCGTTGTTGTGGTTCCGTTCTCCGAAATGCACGTTCTTGACCAGTAGGGTTCTGATGAGTTTGTAGAAGGTCTCCTTTTTGAAGTTCTTCTTAAAGAGCTGCACGGTCTTTTCCGTAGTCTTAGCATTGTTTGCGCCATAGAACTTTCTAAAATTATTTTTCGCTTCGTGAAACCCTATTAGATTCTCGTACATGGAGA
>JBARUM010000430.1:0-1590 GCA_049645725.1 Maribacter sp. | reverse complement strand
CTCCTTATCTATATCTGACAATTCGCTCCAACCTTTTTCACCGAATTGCGACTTAAGAGCCTCATTGATTGTGTTGTTCTCATCCTCATCTAGATCACGTCCATCCTCAATAAAATATCTATAATCTTCCTCTAAATGGCTTCTTATTAATTTATTTACTATAGTGGTTAAATTCTTCTCTTTCTCTGTTTTGGCATAAACCTCGTTAATTTCCTCGATGAAATATGAAATATCTTTTTCACTTAATTCAAAGCTGCCCAAAACTTTAGGTAAATTCGCTAAGTAGACAGCAGTACTATATATTATGCCTTGTTGTAGGTAGGGAAGTATCCTTTTAATAGCGGAAAGGCTTAATGTAGCGTACCCATTTGGAAGTTTTATTTCTGAGAATCTCTTTGCTTTATCTTCATCCACTTTTAATTTTTCCGAAGCGAATTCAAATAGTTTTTCTTTGCTATCGAAAGTCATTAGTATATGCCATATGTCTTCTATGGAATAACCGACTCTTTGTTTTTTTTCGGGCTGAGTACTTCTATCAAAAATTTCATTAAAACGTAAATCTTGTTTCCAATTAGCACCAAATATTTGTTCTAAATCATAAAAGTTACTTAATGAAACCACTTTAGCCTTCTTCATTTTAGGCTTTATGTAATTTGATAGAAGAGAAGCACCATCTTTATTGAGTTGGTGAATAATGTCCTTTACCTCAAAATCTGACTTTCGAATAAAGAGAGGGTATATTTTATCTCTTAAGTATTCAGCTTTATCAAGCCCATCAGGAGCTACTATTTTGAGATTATTAATAAAAACCCAAGTTTTGTATTCTTGGTAAAGAGGATGACTAACGGCAGCTCGTCTTTTGTTCTTTTCAAAAGTACAAAGCCCAACAGTTCCTTTCTGAGTTCTAAGAGGTCGCTGCCAAATAATTGCCTTCCTAAGCTTCGCGAAATGAGCATCGTCCAACCCCTGAATTTTACAAATCTCTTTTAGTTCAGCCTCATAATCCTTTCTCAGATTGTAGCGCTGTCTAATTCGGCCTCCATTATCCTTTTGGTAATAATATAGTGCCGCTCCGAGTGTTTTGTGTTTATCAATGTAATCTGAAATGGCGTTGCGACCAGCTGTATTGGTTTTGCTTGAGCCTTCTAGCATTGTTTTAGCTTCTTCCTCATCCCTTCCTTTAAAACCTCTTCGTTGAACCAATTGATAAAACACTCTTCCTAGTAAATGAGGGTTTTGTTGATAAACCTGAGTGTACTCCTCGTTAATTGCTAGCGTTCGAAAAACATAGTAGCTCTCATGCTTGGTTTTATTTAGGAGGTGAAAATCTGGTTTGCCATCTCCATCAAAATCAAATCTAATCCAATTAATAAAAGCTTGAGATTGTGGGTATTTTCTCTTTTCTCCTTTTCTGTACTTTCTCCATTTATCAAGCTCCTCTATCGAGAGGGGGCACATATTATTATTTATAAGGAATTCGAGCAATTGAAATTTTCTATATTTCTCGGCTTGATAATTTCTCCTTTTTCCTCTGCTTTCAGTTCGTTTCTGAACTTTTGGGAATTCGTTTCCTTTTTCGGTAGCTACACC
>JBARUM010000429.1:0-3274 GCA_049645725.1 Maribacter sp. | reverse complement strand
CTTCTAATAAAGTTTCCTGCAAAAACGAATCGACTTTTATTTCAGAAATTTTTGGCTTAAATAGCTTATTGTATTCAAAAGGAATCACATCACCGTCCTTAATCCTATTCTCTGCGGTAATGGGTTTATAAAATGATCTGCTGTTTAAAACAGATTTGGACTTAAAACCATCTTTTATAGCTAAATACCCCCTAAAACCCTTATTCAACCTACCATAGGATAGAATATCCCCAACATCAATTTGATACACTTTATAGTTTTGTATGGGTTCATTATTCAATGTTGCTGACATCTCGGCACCAGCTAGAACTATATATGTTTCTTCTTCAAAAACTAAAGTAGGACCGGTCATCGTTATTTCCAGAACTGCAGCTGGACTATCATTTTCAAGTAAAGAATTAGCCTTAAAAACTGACATCTGATCCATAATACCTGAAACTGGAACACCTTTATTCCGGTAATGGAATCTTCCCAAGTCCTGAACGCTGGTGTAAAAACCTGATTTGAGAACCTTAAGCATCTAACTTTATTTTTTCTAGTTGATAAATCCCTACTTCAGCTTCTATTTTATGTAAATCGTATTCCGCTCTCGGAATCTCATAAAACTGTATTTTATCACCAATATTAACAAAACAGGGGTTCTCATTTTTAAGATTAAAAATAGGAACCGTACAACTCCCGATAATATTCCATCCTCCTGGAGATTCCTGAGGATAAATACCAGTCTGTTTTCCGGCAATCCCTACAGAACCTTGAGCAACTTTTAAACGTGGAGACGATCTTCTGGGTATTTCCAGAGCACTATTCAAGCCTCCTAAGTACATAAAGCCAGGCAAAAATCCAATTCCATATACCGTATACACTTCACTGGTATGCATCGTTATTATTTCCTCTACGGACATATTTAGGTTTTTAGAAATCTCTTCTAAATCAATACCAAATTCCATATCATAAGAAACTGGTAAGCGCCAAAGATAGCGCTGCCTTTGCTTTTGCTCCTTGGCTTTACTGTACCAATTATTAATTTTTTCAGTAAAAGAAAGAAAATCAATATACTGGACCTTGTTTAAAAGTAATAAGGAATTATAAGATGGTACGGTTTCCCAATTTTCATCATCTAAATTATCTTTCAGGTAATCCTCAAACTGAAGAATTTTATTTAGAATGGTCTCACTGACTTCGTTGGGCCATTCAATTAGAACCGCATGAATTCCAAAGGGTTTTATATTAATTGGGGGAAGCTTCACTTTTTTAGGTAGATATAATGGTTAGCCAATTCTTGAGTAAGATACGTCAATATTTGCAAAGCGGTTTGGTTATCTCCATGAATGCAATAAGTCTCTGCCTTAAGGTTTACTAAATCTCTATTTACCGTTTTAACTTTACCTTCCTTTATTATATACAAAAGATGATTTAAAACAGCTCTGGGATCTGTAATCAACGCATCAATACTTTTTCTGGAAACTAGTTTTAAATCTTTGGTATAGTTTCGGTCACCGAAGGCTTCTCTTTTTAACTTAAATCCTTGTTTTTGAGCTAGTTCTTCGATTACCGACAAAGGTGGGACATAAAGAAATTGGTCCAATTTATATTTTTCTATCGCTTCCAAAAAAAGTGAGGCAAGTTTTTTATCCTTCGCAATATCATTATATAATGCTCCATGAGGTTTTATATGGTGTAATTGGACATCTTCTTTTTTACATATCGATTTTAAACTTTCAATCTGGGTTTGAATACTATCGGAAAAATCATTCGCATCCATCTTTAAGGAAACCCTTCCAAAATTTACTTTATCTGGGTAAGAGGGGTGCGCGCCAAGCTTTACATTATGTTCTTTTGCCAGTTGAACCATTCTCTTCATGGATTCCTCATCTCCCGCATGCCCACCACAGGCAGCACTACAGGAGGATATTAACGGAAAAATATCATCTTCATTCCCTATACCTTCGCCCACATCACAATTAATATCAATATAAATTCTATCCATTTAGAACAATCCTAAAACTTTAAATATGCTTTTTGCACCCAATACAACGGAAAGCGCAATAATCGCCACGCCAATAATATTTTGAAATTTATTGTTTTTGTAAACACCCATTACCGAAGCTCTATTTACTACCCATAATAAGAAAATAGCAATTACAGGTAACAGAATACCATTGGCCACTTGAGCAAACTTTATAATTTCAATAGGTTGTATGTTAAAGGTCAAAAAGAAAACCCCTAGACCCAGAATAAGCATCCAAACCAATCTAAATTTCCAGTTTTTGAAATTGGCGTTCCACCCGAAACAGCTATTTGCTACATAGGCTGCCGCCAAAGGAGCCGTTATGGCCGAAGTGACTCCGGCTGCAAACAAACCTATTCCCATAAAGTATTTAGCACTTGAACCATATAACGGTTCCAATCCTTTTGCCATATCCATTACGCTTTGTACCTGGGTGCCATTAATTGCCGCCGCAGTAATTATAATACATATAGAAACCATCCCACCAAGTGCAATAGAAATAATTGTATCTCTTTTGGCATCTTTCAGGTCTTCTCTGGACTTCCATTTTTCGCTAACCAAAGAAGCATGTAAAAAAAGGTTATATGGCACTACAGTAGTACCTACCAGGGCAATAATTGTTAAAATACTTTCATTAGGTATTGTTGGGACAAACAATCCCTTAATTACTTCTAGTAGATTTGGTTTTGTTATAATCGCCGTTAGCACAAAGGAAAGACTCATTATTAAAACCAATAACACAAAAACCTTTTCTAACACTTTGTAATTACCTAAATAAAGGAGTATAAATGCCAAGGCTCCAATTGCCAAAGAATAATAATCCGAATAAGTTTTACCAAAAATGGCCTCCAAACCTAATGTACCGCCGCCAATATTTCCTGCCTCGTATGCTGCGTTCCCAATCACTATTGCACCTAGGATAATTCCGATAATTACATTTCTTACCCAAGGAGTACTCAACTCCTGTCTTATAATATCAGCTAAACCTTTTTGTGTTATAATACCCAATCTAGCAGACATTTCCTGAAGAACCACCGTTGCTATAATAGATAATAACATTGCCCACAACAGAGAAAACCCAAAACCTACACCGGCCAACGTACAAGCGGTTACGGTTCCAGGACCTATAAAAGCGGCTGCAATTAATACCCCAGGACCTATTTTTTTAAACATAATATCATATAGTGAATGTTGTAAATATAAACTCAAAAAATATAAGTCCTATTAATAGGGCAAGTGATTTTCACCACAGTTTTAACATTTCTT
>JBARUM010000428.1:0-2999 GCA_049645725.1 Maribacter sp. | reverse complement strand
TTTGGTGTGCTCAATTTATCAGATTGATAAATTTAGATCATATCTGAGTTCTTTCCTGTCAATAAAGAGGGGTAAAGTAAAAAATTGGCAAATAATAACAAAAAACCTCGTAAATATTGAGGGGTTAACACCTGAATTGACTTAATGTCAAAAAGAAACCCCTAGTTATTAAGGGTGTGATAAGATGTTTAGATAATCATCCTTTTAGGATACTTCTGGATATGACTATTTTTTGAATTTCAGATGTACCTTCATATATCTGCGTAATCTTCGCATCGCGCATAAGTCGTTCCACATGGTAATCTTTTACAAATCCATTTCCGCCATGTATCTGAACCGCTTCCACTGTAGTTTCCATAGCTACCTGAGAGGCATATAATTTGGCCATAGCTCCAGAAAGGTCGTAATCTTTGCCATTATCTTTGTCCCAAGCTGCTTTATATACCAAATGCCTAGCAGCCTCTATTTGGGTATGCATATCGGCCAATTTAAAAGCAATAGCCTGATGATTGCTTATTTCTGTACCGAATGCTTTTCTTTCTTTTGAATATTTTAGAGCTAGTTCGTAAGCACCAGCTGCTATACCCAAGGCTTGGGCCGCTATTCCTATCCTACCTCCGGCAAGTGTTTTCATAGCGAACTTAAACCCAAAACCATCTTCACCAATTCTATTTTTCTTTGGTACTTTGACATCATTAAAAATTAACGAGTGGGTATCACTACCCCTAATTCCTAATTTATTTTCTTTTGGACCAATTTCAAACCCTTCGGCTCCTTTTTCAACAATTAAAGCATTTATGCCCTTATGTTTTTTTTCCTTGTCCGTTTGAGCTATTACCAAGTAAACTTCTGCAGAGCTACCGTTGGTGATCCAGTTTTTTGTTCCGTTTAGAATGTAATGATCTCCTTTGTCTATGGCAGTGGTTTTCTGAGATGTAGCATCACTACCCGCTTCTGGTTCCGAAAGGCAGAACGCACCTATTATTTCTCCGGTAGTTAATCGTGTAAGATACTTTTCCTTTTGTTCTTCTGTTCCAAATGTTTCTAAACCCCAGCAAACCAAAGAATTATTTACCGATACGATTACGGAGGATGAAGCATCAACCTTAGATAGTTCTTCCATTACGATAACATAGGATAGGGTATCCAGTCCACTACCGCCATATTTTGGGTCCACCATCATTCCAAGAAAACCTAGCTGCCCCATTTTATTAACTTCATCCGTAGGAAATTGCTGTTTTTCATCCCTTTCAATCACTCCCGGGAACAACTCATTATGAGCAAAATCCCTTGCTGCCTCCTGAATTAATTGTTGTTCTTCACTCAAAGAAAAATCCATGTTTAAGAGCTTAAAATTAGAGTTGCAAATATAAGGCTATCCGTTCTATTTACTATGGTGAGAATTTTAGTTGTTGTTTCTTATGTTTAAAATCTATCAATTTGAAGTAGAGAAAAGGATTACTTTGTTTAAAAGCGTGTTTTAGGTAGGAAAATTTGCTTCTAAAAGCATGAGTTTCAATTATCTCGAGTTTAATCCATTTAAGGTCATGGTAACAAACACAATTTTAATATCTTTAAACAATTTCAATTTAGAAAATTGAAAACATTATTTGAAGAATTTTAGAAGGAACATTAAGTTAAAACCAACTGAAAATGGAAACCATAATTATCATTGTTTTTCTGGCAGGCTATCTTGCTATTACCTTAGAGCATAATCTTAAAATAGACAAGCTGATTCCCGCTCTGGCCATGATGGCCATACTTTGGGCATTAATCGCTTTAGGTATAGATGGATACGAAAACTGGTTCGATTCTGCTAAGCAAAGTTTAGTCGATGGATTTTCCGCCATGGAACACGATGGTCGAATGCATTTAATGGAAGAATCCCTTTTGCATCACCTTGGCAAGACGGCGGAAATCCTATTTTTTCTATTAGGCGCCATGACGATTGTAGAAATAATAGACTATTTTGATGGTTTTGCGACCATTAAAGGTTTTATTAAAACTAGGAAAAAAGGAAAGTTGTTGTGGTTATTCTCCATACTGGCTTTCATATTATCGGCTATTATAGATAACCTAACGGCTACTATCGTATTAATAACGATTTTACAAAAGGTAATAAAGGACAGGGAAACAAAACTTTGGTTTGCCGGTATGATCGTAATTACGGCAAATGCTGGAGGAGCATGGTCTCCTATCGGAGATGTTACTACAACCATGCTTTGGATAGCGAATAAGGTAAGCGCGGCACAATTGGTCATCCATGTTTTATTACCATCTCTGGTATGTATGCTTGTACCTGTAGTCATCGCCGGGAGGTTTAAGATTTTCAAGGGACTAATTGATGGGCAATTGGACGATGAGAGTCCTAAATCGAAATATGGTTCTACAATGTTGTATTTGGGTCTTGGGGCAATTTTGTTCGTTCCTATTTTTAAGACAGTTACCCATTTACCGCCATATGTAGGCATGATGCTCTCCTTGGCCGTTGTAGCTACCTTCGCAGAGATATATAGTAATAAAAAATTCAGCATCTCAACGGTTGGTGATGATGGGCATAGCGCTGCGGGGCACCATAGTCCCGTTCACCATTCGCTTTCCAAGATAGAGTTACCAAGTATTCTTTTCTTTTTAGGGATATTATTGGCAGTAGCAGCGATGGAATCCTTAGGCATATTGTTCAACTATGCCGGAAGCCTAAATGAAGCAATACCTAATACGGATATTGTTGTATTGTTATTCGGGTTAGGATCAGCCGTTATAGATAACGTTCCTTTAGTGGCCGCAAGTATGGGCATGTTCAGTGAGCCTATGGACAGTCCTTTATGGCATTTTATAGCGTATTCTGCGGGAACTGGCGGTAGTATGTTGATTATAGGATCTGCAGCAGGAGTAGTTGCTATGGGAATGGAAAAAATTGATTTCTTCTGGTATCTTAAGAAGATAGCATGGTTGGCATTTATTGGTTTTATTAGTGGTGGAGTCGTTTTTTTTTTTTT
>JBARUM010000427.1:0-1639 GCA_049645725.1 Maribacter sp. | reverse complement strand
GAGCATTATCAAATAATGGTTCTAGTTGCTTGAGATTATCTTTAGTTTTTGAGTTATAAAGTATGGTATTTGGTGCACCATGTGAAATAAATAAAGAGGGATGTTTCATCGTGTTTTCTCCTGTCCTATTGAGATTTTTGGACTTTTCTTAAAAGTGTGTAGAGTGTATCTATCTCCTCTTCATTTAAAGCTTCAAAATAGGTTTCAAAATTTTTTGCATGTGTCGGAAAAAGTGCCTCTATAATATCACTCCCTTTTTGTGTAATCGTTAAAATTGAAGCTCTCATATCTTTGGGATTTGGTATCGATAAAATATAACCATCTCTTTTGAGGTTTTTTACTACAACAGTTATATTACCAGGAGTACTTGAGGTTAGTTTTGTAATAGAGCTTATATTTAAATCTCCTCTATGATAAAGAACTTCTAATACTTGAAATTGTATCATCGTTAAATTATATGTTTTTATGTAGTTTGTTTCTTTATTTCTTATTGTTGTAAAAGTTCTAAATAACTGAATCCATGTTTTCATAGATTTATCGGCTAGTTTTCCATAAGTTTTAATAGTATTTATTTTCATAACTTTCCTTTATGAAATTCTACTACTAATTAGTAGTAGAACTTATTAAACACATTCTAAACGAATATGTATTAGTATATAAAGTAAAATCACTATAAGAAACTTTATATAATTTCTCAAGGATAAAAAATGATAAAAATAGTAGTGTGTAGTTTTCTTTTTATACTCAATGTATATGCTCAAACAATATATGCCACATTTGATGTAGTTGCTCTAAAAAGTGCAAATGTAGCTTTTACTAGTGGTGGTATTGTAGATAAACTTTATGTCGAAATAGGAGAACAAGTAAAAAAAGATGATACTTTAGCTACTTTACAAAATGATGATATTGAGGCTTTATTAAATATACATACAACAACATTACAATATGCAAAAAAAGACTATGACAGACAAGTGCAGATTAAAAAAATAATAGATAAACAAAAATTTGATAGTTACGAACAAGTATATAAAAGTGCCCAAGCACAAGTGAAATACCAAAAAGCCTTATTGGATAAAACAATTTTAAAAGCACCTTTTGATGCGGTTGTGATATCAAAAGAGTTAGAGATAGGTGATGTTGTAAGTGGTCAGATGATCAAAACAGTTTTTCAATTACAAAGTATACACGAAAGAAAGCTTATCTTACAGTTTGATCAAAAGTATCACAATGATGTAAATGTAGGGGATATCTTTACATATAAAATAGATGGAGATACAAAAGAATATCAAGGTATCATCTCAAAAATTTATCCTTTTGCAGATATTAAAACAAGAAAAGTAAAAGCAGAAGTGATTACAAATGATATCATGGTAGGGCTATTTGGTGATGGTTATATTACAGCTAAATCAAAAGTAGAGTAGTCTCGTGTATAAATTTTCTATAAATAAACCTATCACAACATTGATGGGTGTTTTAACTTTTATTGTTTTTGGATTAATCTCTTACAAAACAATGCCTATTAATCTTTTTCCAAATGTAGATTTTCCAGTTGTTACAATTCAAACACAATATAATGGGGCAGATGCAAGTACAGTAGAAACAAAAATAACTGATAAAATAGAAGAGGTTGTAAGTGGTA
>JBARUM010000426.1:0-3455 GCA_049645725.1 Maribacter sp. | reverse complement strand
GGTTTTATATGGCTTTCTTTAAAATTATAGGTACCACTTGGGTGAATAATACCTGGAAAAAATGGTGTAGTCCCTAAAATGCTTAAAGCTCCTTCTGCTTTTAGAAAAGCAAAAAAGGCATCATCCTTTCTCATAAAAGAATCGAAAATAACTTCTAAGTCCTCAATTAAATCCATATTCCCCGCAGTTGGTCCTAAAGCGTTATTGGGCGTTGGTACTATTGATTTTTCGGCTTCTTCAATCTGTTCATCGGTAAATCTTGATGAAAGTGCATCAAATAGCATATTTTGCTTTGGAGCTGACCCAATGAGGATGGTCTTTCCTTCTAATTTGCCACTCCATTGTACTTTTACGCTTTCTAAATCATTATAACTTTTAATCCAGATTAAATCTCCCATTTGCACACCGTCCGAGCTTTCTGTCCACGCGTAGGGATAGGCCGGTATTTTCATATAGGCAGGTGCCGTCATTTCTACATTAAATGATTTTACCTCCCAACCCATGCAATCATTACAATAGTTTTCAAAATAGACCTTGTCCAGACCCCAATTTTCCATGGTCTTTTTTGCCCACTCCGCTGCCGTAAAGTATTGATTTGTTCCGGTTAACCTTGGGCCATAAACATCTGATAAGTCTGAAATTAGACTCATTACCTGCGATTTCTGAAAGCCTTCTGTATTAATTTTAGTGATGGCTTGTGATTTTGTTTGGCCGGTTGCTATGAAACTTATACTTAGGAATGCGGCAAAAAGAATTCTAGAAAGGGTTTTCATGGTATGGTTGATAATTTGTTTTTTAAATGTACTTAATACCTAACAACTATTGAAGACAAAACATTTAAATCCGATTATTTTTCTCGGCTATCCATTTCGCCATAAACTTCGTACTGTTCAAGGTTTGATGTCGCAACATACTTCCGATAAAGTTCTGATTGCGGTGTTCGATTATTGTATCCTGTAGCGTTTTTATTTTTTTCAATAGTATTTTTTTTAAGATTGATTTTGAATAGATAGTATTCAGAATTTTCATACCCTGTTTTTGGGCATTGGTCCAAGTATCCGAATTGGTGTACAATTGTACCGCTGCTTTGGCAAAATCGACCGTATTATCAGTTATGGTGCCATTCCAGTCTAACTCATCGTGCATACCTTCTGCACCAATTTTTGTCGTAATACTAGGTAGGCCAAATTGCATGGCGTGGAGCAGTTTTCCTTTAATTCCAGCACCAAAACGCAAAGGCGCCAAACAAACCCTGCTGACCAACAGCACTTCTTTTGCCGTTTTTGCCCTGCCGCGTACGTGGAAACCGGTTTTCGGGTCCTGCATTTCATTGATTTGTTGTGGTAGGTAAGCTCCATAGATATTTAGCTTGGCCTTTGGTAGTGCTTCTCTGATTTTTGGCCAAATCTCAGTTTTCAACCATTTAATCGCATCAATATTTGGACTGTGCTTTCCCCCACCTACATAGATAAAATCGCTCCGCTCCTGAAATGTTGGCAAGTCTATCGCCATATCTTGCTCATCAACCATAAAGGGTAAGTGCAATAGCAGGTTTTTATCAATCTTCACAACTTCTTGTAATAACTCCATTTCATAACTGGAAATAATGAGCGAGAGATCACAACGGTAAATACTGGCAATTTCACGTTTGGTCCTGTCATTCTGTAACCAAGCGTGGATGGTAAATGGAATGTCCTTTTTAAAAGCTTGTTCCCGAACATGGCGTAGTGAATGCAAATCCTCGGTATCCAATATTCTTAAGGCATTGGGACAGTGTTCTACTACCCGCCACCCGAACTGTTCTTCGGTCAGGAAGCGGTCAAACAGGACTAGCTTAGGGTTTAAAATGGTTACAAAAGTATCAAAAGAGCTATTGTTAAGTTCAATTTGCTGGGTTTGTATGTTCAGTGCATGTAAATCCGCCGAATGTTCCGACGCTGTCGCAGTAGAGACAAAAGTAATAGCATAGCCATCGTTTAAAAATACCTCTAACAATTGCATCATCCGTACGCCCGCTGCTGTAGAATCGGGTTCTGGCCAGTGGTAACCGATGACGAGAAGGGTGTTCCGCATTATTAAAGTTTAAAAATTTAATGAACTAATTATAGCGATCGGTTTTTTTGCTGGGGAACGATCCATCAAATGTTAACCAAGGATTCAACGGATTACTTTGCTCGTAATTACGGATCGGCTCTACATCCTCGCCGCGAATTTTTTGGAAATTTTAGAACGTAGTTTCCGTTCATAATCTTCCTCTAACCATTCTTTGTAGTTCTTGGTGTTGTTCATGATGCAATAAGAGTATTGGCGCACTCGATAAGAAATCTCTTCCTTGAGCTTTTTGGCCAAAATACGGGCATCAAAGACATCTTCCGCATTTTCCACACATATTCGTGCATGTTGCTCGATACTTTTTTCCAAGACCAATTTGGATTTCTCGCCGTTAGCAAAGCTCTTTTTGTACTCCGCTTTAATATCAAATTCTATGTTGTCGGATTTGGAGAATTCATCTCGAAGTTTTTGCGGCATCTCATACACGAACTCCCGCTCTATTTCTTCATCATTTTTAATGTTCTCCAAGTAAAAATCCGGAAAATGGAATATCTCCTGCCAGTCCACGGCACCTTCCCACATACCGAAACGGGCAATATTATTCCCCATGTCTACAACTGTAAATTCTTCTTTATTAGGCAAGTAGCGAGAGCCACGACCGATCATTTGAAAATATAGCGTCAAGGACCGGGTAGCACGGTTCAAAATTATGGTCTCTACGGAGGGTTCGTCAAACCCGGTAGTCAAAATACTAACGGACGTTAATATAGCATCTGGCGTGTTCGAAAACCATTGCAATATGTCTTTGCGCTCCGTAGCAGTGTTCTTATTATCTAAATGGCGGATGTTATACCCCGCTTTTTTAAAGGTCTCATAAACGTATCGTGAGGTATTTATACCATTATTGAATATGAGTGTTTTGGTGCCTTTTGCAATTTCTGTATAAGCGGATAAAAGCTTGCCCAACATGCTATGGTTCCCATAGAGCTCATCTGAAGATTTAACAGTGTAATCTCCACTTATTCCTAGTTTCAAGGTCTGTAGGCTCACATCATAATTATACATATTGGCCTTTGCCAAAAATTTCTTTTCAATTAAAGAACCAATGGATTCACCGATAATAAGTTTTTTATAATTGTCCTTCATCGGTAATTTGATGTTGGAACTCAAAGGAGTGGCCGTAACCCCTAGTATGACCGCATTTTCAAAATACTTGAACAATTTACGGAAAGAGTTATAATGCGCCTCATCAATTATTACAAGACCAATATTATTTATTTCAACTTTCTCTTCTTGTAGCCTATTGTTCAGTGTCTCTACCATGGCCACAAAACACATGAACTCGTCCTGATCTTGTAGCTCTTTTACTTCACTATTGATGATTTTGTTATTGACTCCAAAAC
>JBARUM010000425.1:0-1887 GCA_049645725.1 Maribacter sp. | reverse complement strand
AAAATGTTCTGCTACTTTAGTCAATCTTGATGAAACTAAAGATTCCAGTGTTATTATTACAGCTTCTCACTGTTTAAGTGCCTATAATCAAAAAGCAGGTCAAATAAAATTTATTATTCAAGACAACTCTAATAATATGATATATAGAATAGCCTCAATAAAGTTCGACAGTAAATTTAATATTAAACAGATGAAAGAGAAAACAGATTTTGCTATTTTATCTTTACACAAACCAATCTCATCAAAAGATGTCAAACCTATGATTATAGAAAAATACTCTTTTCTTGATTTACAAAAAAAATATAAAAATCATTTTGGTTCTTTAGGTGGGTTTTCAAGTGATATTGCAGCCTTTGGAGCAAAACTTACATTTGATCCAAAATGTAAACTAAAAAACTATTCTAAAACGTATGGATATAGTACTTGCAAAGGATTTAATGGTGCTTCTGGTGGACCAATTGTATTAACAACAAATAATAACGATACTACACCATCTTATCATTTTGTAGGTGTAGTATCACATTTTAAAAATAAAGATTTTACAAATATTTATTTTGCACCTCATCATCTTTTTTTTATGAAAATAAAAAAGATAATTGAGGCTTTTAATTAAAAAACTTACCTAAATTCCTTCTGCTATCATAGCATCTGCAACTTTTTTAAATCCTGCAATATTAGCACCATCTACATAGTTTCCAGATACGCCATATTCATCTGCTGTGAGGTGTACTCTTTTACATATTGCACGCATAGTTTGCTCAAGCATTTTATCTACTTTTTCATAAGTCCAGTTTATCATAGCAGCATTTTGAGACATCTCAAATGCACTTACAGCAACTCCACCTGCATTTGCAGCTTTTGCTGGTGCAAATAGGATATTATTTTCTTGAAATAAAAGTGTTGCTTCTGGAGTACATGGCATATTTGCACCTTCACTCACTGAGATACAACCATTTTCTATTAAATTTTTTGCATCTACATCTGTTAATTCATTTTGTGTAGCACATGGGAAAGCACAATCACAAGGGATATTCCAAACTTCATGACCACCCATAGGATAATCTTCTATTTTTGTATAAATAGCTTCACTATGCTCCACACAATATTCAGCTAATGATACTCTTCGTTTTAGTTTTAATTCTTTTAGAAGTTTTAAATTTATTCCTCTTGGGTCATAAATAGTTCCTGTACTATCTGTACAAGTAACTGGTTTAGCACCTAAGTCATAAAGTTTTTCTATAGTATGTATAGCAACATTTCCAGCACCACTTACAGTACAAATTCTATCTTTAAATCCATCTTTTCCAGCATACTTTAACATCTCATCAGTAAAATACACACAGCCATACCCTGTAGCTTCTGGACGCATTAAACTTCCCCCAAACATAAAAGGTTTTCCTGTTAAAATCCCTTCATATGAAGATGTTATTTTTTTATACTCTCCAAATAGATATCCTATCTCTCTAGCACCTACTCCTATGTCACCTGCTGGAACATCAATTCTAGGTCCTATATATTTATGAAGCTCTGTCATAAAAGCACTACAAAATTTCATGATTTCAAAGTCTGATTTTCCTTTTGGATCAAAATCACTTCCACCCTTTCCACCACCTATTGGTAAGCCTGTGAGTGAGTTTTTTAAAATTTGTTCAAAACCTAAAAACTTTAAAATTCCACTATTTACACTTGGGTGAAATCGTAGACCTCCTTTATATGGTCCCAAAGCATTATTAAACTGTACTCTATATCCTGTATTTACTTGTATATTTTGATTATCATCCATCCAAACAACTTTAAATTTAAATTCTCTGTCTGGTGTTGTTAATCTGTCAACAATTGAGTGTCTTTTATAAATAGGGTCACTGTCTATAACAGGTTGTATACTAT
>JBARUM010000424.1:0-8371 GCA_049645725.1 Maribacter sp. | reverse complement strand
TGCATGTCCTGTTCCTATCCGAGAGGCCACTACCACTTTCAGAAATACTTTGGATGATTTCCCTTCTAAATATATGTGGGGCGGATGGGCTAACGAAAAGGAAGAGACACGGAAAAAAGTAGCCAATCTGTTTTCGGTATCCGAAGAAGAAATCGCGTTGATTCATAATACTACCGAGGGTATGAACCTCATTGCCCAAAGCCTGGATTTAAATCAGGATGACGAAGTTATTTTATCCGATCATGAACACTCCAGTGCAGTAGCGCCTTGGACCGTTTGGCAAGAGCAAAAAGGTATAAAACTGGTGCGGCCTATCTTACCATTATTGCCTACAAGTATTGAAGAGGTAGTTGCTATTTATGAAAAAGCGATAACACCAAGGACCAAAGTTATTTCAATCTGCCATATTGTAAACACCAACGGCATGCTACTTCCCATCAAAGAAATTACCCAACTAGCACGTAAAAAAGGAATATTAGTTGCCGTAGACGGTGCGCAAGGCGCTGGAATGTTGCAAACCGACCTTGGCGACATAGATTGTGACTTTTATACCGTAAGTGCCCACAAATGGCTTTTTTCACCAAAGGGAATCGGTATATTCTATGCAAAGAAAAGTAGCCAACACCATCTAAAACCATTGATAGTGGCCAGAGGTTACGAAGATGTTACTATTCGTCGTTTGGAAAACTACAACACGCGAAACTTGCCAGAACTACTTGGTTTAGGAGCTGCAATGGATTATAGGAACGCTATAGGTGGACAAAAAATCCATGAAAGAACTTACGAGCTAAAACACTACTTCAGGGAGAAAGTAAAAAACAATGAAAAGCTCCGTTTAAAGACTCCCGAAGATGACCAGCTATCAGCAGGAATACAGGTTGTGGAAATCTTAGGGAAAGAAGTTTCTGATGTGAAAAACGCACTTTTTGAAAATTATGGAATAGACAGTAGGCCAATGACCAAATACGGTTTAAATGCAGTCAGACTTTCGTTTGCCATATTTATCACTAAAAAAGACATTGACAGGCTAGTATTTGCCCTTGAAAGTATAGCCGAATCTTAAATCTTCTTTAGAGAATGTTTTAAAAATATGAAAAACAAAATCTACCTTTTAAATTTTCTAATAATTCTACCAATTTTCGCCATTGCTCAAAAAGAACCAATAAAATTGGGCGTAGTCGGACTTAGTCATGCGCATGTAGGTTGGATTTTAAGCAGGGCGGATATGGACGATATCAAAATGGTTGGTATCGTGGAAACGGATACCGTATTGACCAAACGGTTATCAAATCATTTTGGGTTCCCAATGAATATGGTATATCCAACAATTGAAGAAATGGTAGCTGCGGTTCAGCCTAATGCAGTAGCGGCTTTTGGTCCCATTTACGAACATTTGAAAATTGTTCAAAGTTGTGCTCCAAAAGGAATACACGTTATGGTGGAAAAGCCATTGGCAGTCAGTTTTGAACATGCCTTAGAAATGAAAAAGTTGGCCAAAGACAATAATATTCATTTGCTAACCAATTATGAAACGTCTTGGTACCCTACCAACGAGGAGGCAAAGAAACTTTTAGACAAGGGCACAATTGGTGATTTGAGAAAAGTAATTGTGCGCGATGGACATAAAGGACCTAAAAAAATTGGGGTGAATTCTGAGTTTTTAGAATGGCTGACAGACCCCGTTTTAAATGGTGGTGGCGCTATTACAGATTTTGGATGTTATGGTGCAAACTTAATGACTTGGCTGTTAAACGGAAAAAAACCACAAGCCGTAACGGCTGTAACACAACAATTACAACCTGAAAATAATCCAAAAGTGGATGACGATGCCACGATAATACTAAAATACGATTCCTCTATGGCCATATTAGAACCTTCTTGGAACTGGACCATTGGCAGAAAAGATATGGAGATATATGGGGAGACCGGAGCCATTTACGCCTTGAACAAAACAGATTTAATGATTCGGATTTCCGATGGGTATGACGACTATAGCGAAGAGAAGATTATACTTTCCGAAAGGGCAAAACCCTTTGATGACCCATTTTCTGTATTTGCAGCTGTCATTACTAGTGAATTGGAACTTGAACCATTTGACCCGTACACTTTGGAAAACAATATGGTAACCATGGAAATTCTTCAAGCGGCAATAGAAAGTTCAAAAACGAACAAGATGATTGTATTGGATTAAAATCAATTCCTTTAATCAGCACTATCAATATTTATTGGAGATAATGCCGGGAGTACCTTAGAATTCATTATATTTAAAATACTGAAAATCAGCACTTTTTTTTGATAGCACTTCAGGTAAAGGTTCCCACATTAGTTTAGTTTTAGAAACATCCTAAAAATCTACATAATGAAAACAAAAATGGGAATAACCGTTCTCGCGGTCACATTACTTACTTTAGTTTATTTTTTGACCCCTAATCCAACTGAGAAACGTTTGGATAACACACAAAAGGCTTCTTTTTATCCCATTAAATGTACAGTTGCTAAATTTTTATTGACCGATGTGGATACCACACAACAAATTGCTCCATTATTCGACAATTTAGGTGACCTCAACTTTCCCATCAGTACAAAAGAAGAACTGGCCCAGACATTTTTCAATCAAGGAATGAAGCTCACGTATGCCTTTAACCATGCAGAAGCACATCGTTCCTTTATGGAAGCTTCGCGTCTTGATCCGAACTCTGCAATGACCTATTGGGGACAAGCCTATGCTTTAGGTCCTAATATCAACGACCCACAACCTCTTGACGAGCGGAAGGAAAAATACAATGAAGCCATGGGCAACGCTGTAAGACTTTCTTCCAAAGCAAGCAAAAAAGAGCAGGCACTGATTGAGGCATTGACACATAGGTACAGTAAAGATTTGACCAAAGATGTGGAGGATTTAAATATGGCTTACATGAATGCCATGACCAAGGTTGCACAACAATTTCCTAAAGATGCGGATGTGCAAATTTTATTTGCAGCTTCGGTTATGAATACCGTACCATGGAATTATTGGGATAAAGATGGTAATCCGTCACCTAACATTGCAGAAGCTAAAGCAGCTTTGGAAAAAGCGATTGCTATTAATCCAGAAAATCCAGGGGGTCATCACTATTACATACACATGGTAGAATTACCAAAGCCGGACCTTGCGGTTGCAAGTGCGGACAAGCTAGGTGGTTTAATGCCGGCGGCAGGGCATATTGTGCATATGCCATCCCATATTTATATTCGTATAGGAAGGTATTTGGATGCTGTAAAGGCAAATCAGGCCGCCATTTTGGCCGATGAGGACTATATCTCTCAGTGTTATTCCCAAGGTATGTATCCATTGGGCTATTATCCACATAATATTCATTTTCTATGGGCCGCTTCCACCCTATTGGGTGATAGCGAAGTAGCAATAGATGCTGCTAAAAAGACTGCGGAAAAAGTACCTGAGGGTGAATTAACGACCTTACCTTTTCTCCAGAACTTTGCATCGGTGCCTTTATTGGCCTATACACGTTTTGGAAAATGGAACGAGATTCTCACCACCCCTAGACCAAATGCCGAAATAAAACATCTAAAATTAATTTGGCACTATGCCAGAGGTATAGCGTTTATTAGAAAGAATAACGCTAAAGAAGCCAAAGAAGAATTGGAAGCCATTAAAGAAATGATCAATGATCCCGAAATGGAAAATTTAGTGGCAGCAGGTTTTGATGACAGTGCGGCAATCGGCAAAGTGGCGTATGAAGTTGTCGCAGGTGAACTTGCCAGTCTTAATGATGATCTTCCGAAAGCAATAGAACACCTTAAAAAAGCTGTAGAATTAGAAGATGGTCTCATTTATACAGAACCGGCGGCCTGGTACATTCCCACAAGGCAAAATTTAGGGGCAGTTTTACTAAATGCAAGGGAATATGAGGAAGCTGAAAAAATCTATCGGGAAGACTTGGAAGTATTAAGACAAAATGGTTGGTCTTTAATGGGGCTTCATCAAAGTTTAAAAGCGCAGAAGAAAATGGATGAAGCACAAACTATAAAAGAAGAATTTGACAAAGCCTGGGAACATGCTGATATTACGATTGATACCTCTATTCTATAATCAAAATCAGAACAAATTAGTTTAGTTCATATGAGGTTAAACGGTAAGTGGAAAATCGTTTTATGGAGCATATCTGCTCTTATGATTCTAATAGGCTTAGGGTTATATTATGTGCTGATTTTTCAAAAAAAACTACCTGTCTATAATCCAGCGGATTTAAATCCGGAGCTTGTAGATGTAAGCCTCCAAGCGATAAAAGCGGAACATACCGTATCTGATTTTCGTTTAATCAACCAAAATGGAAAGACCATAACGCAGGATGATTATAAAGGCAAAATATATGTGACGGATTTCTTTTTTACGCGCTGTCCAAGCATATGTCCCATAATGTCCAATAATATGGGGGAGTTACAGGAACGTTTTTTGGAAACTGATAAGGTTATGCTTTTGTCCCTTTCCGTTACACCAGAAATGGATAGTGTACCTCTTTTATGGGCATACTCCAAAAAATATAATGCTAAAGATTTTAAATGGAATATCACCACTGGGGACAAAGACCATATTTATGAATTAGCACGAAAAAGCTATTTTGCCGTAAACGATTTGGGAGATGGTCTCTTACAAGATTTTATACATACGCCAAATTTCGTATTAGTTGATACCAAGAAACAGATCAGAGGAATTTATGACGGCACTAAAGATGACGAAATAGAACGATTGATAATTGATATTGAAATCCTGCTAAGTTATTTAAAAGATTCGTAGACCAAATTGTAAAAAAAAGCTGTCCTTCTATAGACTAGTACCGATTCAAAAACATCTACCATATCGAAGTTAAATCCAACACGATTTTCTTTAGTTTTTATTTATCTCTAAAAGAAATAAATGATTATACGGTATTTTATCGGTAACGAAAGTATTTCAGTTCTGCGAACTTTTTTTAGTGAGTATTGTCCCCTTGAGGGGACTTTAGGGGTGTTCTTTTGACTACCGATATCATCAATTTGGACCTGCTAGCATCAAAACGGATAATCCAAAAAATTAATAGGCCAATGTCATGAAAGGTTTGGCAAATTTATTATCAGTACGGTTCACTACTTAAAACCTACAACTGAGAAACAATCAGTTTTCATCTCCTGAAAAATAGTCTGATATTTGAGACGTGAATTAATACATATGCAAAAAATCATTGTAATCGCTATTTATCTACATGCCCTTTTGGGTGGAATAGGACTTCTTACAGGAATTGGAAGTATGACCGTAAAAAAGGGAGGTAAACAACATAAACGCATGGGAAGAGTTTTTACGGTTGCCATGATTGCGAGTTGTATCATAATTCTACCAATTTCCTGGTTACCCGGTCATAAAAGTTTATTTCTGTTTCTCATTTCAATATTTACCATATACCTTGTTTTAGTAGGTCGGAGGGCGTTAACTTTCAAATCACCCGAAAAAACCAAAGCAGAATTCGTTGATTTGGGTATTTCCGCAATCATGCTTTTATTCTCGCTATTTATGTTGGGTTTTGGAACTTATGGTCTGCTCAATAAGATTCCAAATAACATCCTTTATATTGTTTTTGGTGTATTGGGTCTTTTCTTAACCATTAAAAATTTCTTATTCTATAAAAAATTTAGAGAACTAAAAATTTCATGGTTATTGGCGCATTTAACTCATATGATTGCAGCTTTAATTGCTTCTGTAAGCGCATTCATTGTCGCAGGATTGAAAATTTGGACAGTTACCGCTTGGTTGCTTCCTTCAGTTATTGGTACAGTTTACATTATCTACTGGAGATTGAAAATAAAAGGGAAAATTGGCAAACGTAAAACTTCGTAAAAGCAGGTTTGATTTCAGTTGATTATCTACGTCAATTGCTATAAAAATTGTATTTTCAAAGCCTTAAAATACGACAGAAATGAGAACACCTATTTGTACAATTTTCCTTTACCTCTTGGTAAATTTCATAAGTGCTCAAAATGCTATAATTGGATTTACACCTGAAAATGCAAATGAACAATCCAAATTAGAAAAAGCATTTGAGGATAAGCTAAATGCCAATAATTTAGATGAATGGATGCAGCGTTTGGCCGCCGAGCCACACTGGGTCGGAACAAAATATGGCGAGGAAAATGCAAAATGGATACAGAAACAATTCTCATCTTGGGGATATGATGCCAAAATAGAAACGTATCACGTATTATTCCCCTATCCTACCGAAAGATTACTAGAACTCACTGCACCATCAACATATACTGCAAAACTAACGGCCGTTCCCGTAGAAGGAGATCCTTTTACAGCTCAGGGCGATGCCCTTTTACCAAGTTACAATGCCTTCTCAACAGACGGTGACGTAGAAGCGGAGTTGGTATTCGTGAATTACGGAATCCCAAAGGATTATGAAGAGCTGGAGAAACTGGGAATTAGCGTAAAAGGCAAAATAGTTATTGCCAAATATCAGGGTTCCTGGCGTGGGATCAAGCCAAAACTAGCAGCGGAGAAGGGGGCAATTGGTTGTATTATTTATTCAGACCCACAGGACGATGGTTATGGCCGCGGAGATGTTTATCCTAAAGGGGCTTTTAAAAACAAAACCGGTGTGCAGAGAGGTTCCGTTATGGATATGCCTACCTATCCCGGAGATGTATTAACTCCTGGGTATGCGGCCACCAAAGATGCAAAGCGTTTGGACCGAAAGGATGCTTCAACCATTACCAAAATTCCTGTGCTTCCCATATCTTACGAAGATGCACAGCCATTATTGGAAGCACTAGGAGGCGCGGTAGCTCCTGAAGCTTGGTTTGGCGCCTTACCCATTACCTATCATATAGGACCAGGACCTGCAAAAGTGCATTTGAAACTCATTTTTGATTGGAAACTTGTACCCGCATATAATGTTATTGCTACAATGAAGGGTACAGATTATCCAGACCAGTGGGTTATGCGAGGTAACCACCACGATGCTTGGGTACATGGTGCGAATGACCCTATAAGTGGAATGGTAGCCCTAATGGAAGAAGCTAGGGCCGTAGGTGAATTGGCAAAGAAAGGACAAAAGCCAAAGCGTACATTGGTCTATTGTGCATGGGATGCAGAGGAAGAAGGTCTTATAGGCTCTACAGAATGGGTAGAGGACCATAAAAAGGATTTACAGCAAAAAGTAGTAGCGTACATCAACACGGATGGAAACGGACGTGGATTTTTAGGCGCGGGCGGGTCACATTCACTCCAAGCCATGGTAAGCGAAGTGGCAGACGCGGTTAAAGACCCACAGACCGGAGTCTCGGTTAAGGAACGCCGTATAGCCGCTAATATGATGAATGGTGGGAATGACGAGTTTGAGCTATCTGCACTAGGTTCAGGTTCAGATTATACACCGTTTATTCAACATGCAGGTATTCCATCTTTGAACCTTGGATTTGGCGGAGAAAATGCCGGTGGTGAGTATCATACCATCTATGATACCTATCCACACTACAAAAGATTTAAAGACCCAGAATTTGCATATGGCGTGGCATTGGCCAATACCGCCGGAAGAATTACGTTAAGATTGGCAAATGCGGATGTATTACCTTTTGATTTTATGCAATGGCATTCTACCATTTCAGGATATCTTGATGAAATCATGAAGAATCTTGAAAAGATGAGAAAGGATGTTGAAAAACACAATACCATGGTAGAAAAGAATATTTTTGAATTGGCGGCGGATCCTAAAAAACCTTTTAATAAACCAGTAAAAAAATCTGTAGTTCCGTTTATAGATTTCTCACCACTTCAAAACGAATTGGTATTGCTACAAAATACCATTGAAATCTTCTCAAAGTCAGATAAGACCAAGCTTGGCAAAGAAGCCCGCAATGCCCTGAACAAAAAATTGATGCTTGCCGAGCATGTACTTACCTCAGAAAATGGCCTACCCAGAAGACCATGGTACAAGCACCAAATTTATGCCCCTGGATTTTATACAGGATATGGTGTAAAGACACTTCCAGGTGTTCGTGAAGCAGTGGAAGAAAAAAATTGGAAGGAAGCCCAAGAGCAAATAGGTATATTAAGAAATACATTTAAGGATTTTACTATTTTTATAGGGGAAATGAACTCGACTTTAAACTAACTAAAATGGAAGCTAATTACAGTAAAATATTCAGTGGCAACGCCATCATTGGAAAAAGGATAGAGCTTGAGTTAAATGACATGGGTATAATTCCAATAGTGAAGAATGAAGGAGAATCTGCACGTTTGGCCGGCTTTGCTTCGTCAATGCTTGGCAATGTGGATATTTATGCAAATGAAGATGAGCTTAGTAAAGCCCTAGAAGTTGTTTCCAAGATAGTAGCATCC
>JBARUM010000423.1:0-9232 GCA_049645725.1 Maribacter sp. | reverse complement strand
AAATATTTTGAAAATGATACGCATTGGAACCATATCAATGCGCTTCATGCCGGGGATTCTACCCAAAAAATAGCGGATGCCATAGGTTTACAGGAAAGTTTTGTAACTACCATAAGTACTGCGTGCTCATCTGCGGCAAATGCAATCATGCTTGGTGCAAGGATGATAAAATCAGGAGAACTGGACCGTGTTATCGTTGGTGGGTCGGACAGTCTTTCCAAATTTACCATCAACGGCTTCAAAACTTTAATGATTCTGTCCGATACTTATAATACTCCCTTTGATGAAAACCGGAAAGGTTTGAACCTCGGGGAAGCGGCCGCATTTTTGGTATTGGAGTCGGATAAAATTGTATCCAAAGAAAACCGGAAAGTATTAGCATATCTTAAAGGATACGGCAATGCGAACGATGCTTACCATCAAACAGCTTCTTCCGAAAATGGTGATGGCGCGGTTTCCGCCATGGAGAAAGCTTTTAAGGTTGCAGGACTATCACCAAAGGATATCGACTATATAAATGCCCACGGAACGGCTACGCCCAATAATGACCTTTCAGAAGGCAGGGCCTTGCAAAGGGTTTTTGGGGATAAGGTTCCAGATTTTAGCTCTACAAAAGCTTTTACTGGTCATACCCTAGCCGCCGCAGGTGGTATTGAAGCTGTATATTCTATATTGGCACTGCAACACAATGTGGTATATCCAAACCTCAATTTTAATACACCCATGAAGGAGTTTAATTTAGTTCCCCAGTCTAAATTGAAACACAAAGAAATACATACGGTACTTTCCAATTCCTTTGGTTTTGGTGGCAATTGTTCTACCTTGATATTTTCTAAAGAGGCATGAAAAAACCGGTTTACATTAATAGCTTAGGTTCTGTATCTGTACAGCAAACGTTCGATGATTCCAAATTTTTAGAAGAAATCATCGCATATAATGATACTACCCTAAAAGTCGTAGACCCGGATTACAAAGCCTACATACCTCCTGCCGCTGCCCGCAGAATGGCGAAAGGGATAAAAATGAGTACGGTAAGTTCTCAAATTGCTTTGCAAGAAGCTGGGTTAGAAAATGTTGATGCCATAATTGTGGGAACAGGCCTTGGTTGTTTGGGCGACTCCGAAAAATTTGTGGGTGATATCATTGATAATGATGAACAATATTTAACCCCAACACGATTTATACAATCATCCCACAATACCGTAGCAGGACAAATTGCTCTGGCCATGGGCTGCAAGGGATATAATTTTACCTATGTTCATTCCAGTGTTTCCTTTGAATCAAGTCTTTGGGATGCCAAATTACAGTTAGAAATGAACGAGGCCAACCATATTCTAGTAGGTGGAGTTGATGAAATGGTAAAACACCATGTGGATACGCACCGTTTAATCGGTCATATTAAAAAGGAAGCCGTCTCATTGGAAAATGTGTTGCAATCTGGAACTAAAGGATGTGTTGTGGCCGAAGGTTCGCACTTTTTTGTACTATCAAACCAAAAGCAGCATACTAGCTATTCTCAATTGTCTGGAATACAAATTTATAATACGCTACCAAAAGATAAAGTTCCCGAGGCTATTAGCTCTTTTTTAAAACGTTTGGATACGGTCGCAGCCGATATTGATGCTGTAATTATGGGAAACAATGGTGATGTGGAGTTTGATGATTACTATACAGCATTGGGAGCAACCATCTTCAAAAATATTCCACAATTAGCATACAAACACCTCTCGGGTGAGTTTGATACCGCCAGTGGTTTTGCCTTATGGCTTGCTAACAAAATATTAAAAACCCAGACAGTACCTGAAATCCTTGAATTGAACTCCATCAAGGCTTCATCGCCAAAAAGGATTCTGATTTATAACCAATATCGAGGTAAAAACCACAGTTTAGTCCTTCTTGAAAAATGCTAAGGCGTAAGAACATAAATATGATGACCCTGGTCATCCTTTTGATATTGTTAATTTTAGCACTTTTTATCCCAATTACCTGGTGGATTTTCCCCATCCTGGCATTCGCTTGGTTTTTGATAACACTTTGCGGTTCATTCCTAATTCAATGGAACTACCACTACCCTTCTCTACATTCCAATAAGGAAATTTCAAACCCCTATATTTCTCTCACTTTCGATGATGGTCCACATCCAGAATTTACACCTCAGGTCTTAGACCTGCTTGAACAATTTAAGGCAAAAGCGACCTTTTTTTGCATTGGGCATCAAATAGAAAAACATCCGGAAATTTTCAAAAAGATTGTTGCTAATGGTCATGCCGTTGGAAATCATACCTATTCCCATTCCAAATCTTTTGGTTTTTTTGGAATGGACAAAGTAATTAACGAACTACAAAAAACAAACCAACTTGTCCAAGAAACAGTTGGTTTACAAATGAATTTATACCGACCCGCCTTTGCCGTTACCAATCCCAATATTGAAAAGGCGGTTAAAAAATTAAAAATGAACTCCATCGGATGGAATGTACGTTCATTGGATACTACTCCCAGAAATTCGGAAATGGTTTTAAAGCGGATTACCTCTAAAATCTCAAAGGGTGATATTGTACTCTTACACGATACTAGCGAAAAAACAATCCTTGTTTTGGAACGGTTATTGTTATTTTTGAAAGAGAAAAATCTTCAATCGGTCACAGTAGACCAGTTACTTGAGCTTAAAGCGTATGAGTAAAACATTCCTTTTTTTTCTATTGTCTGTCGTTACGCTAAATGCTCAAACCAAAATGAGTAGTGACGAAGCAGATGCGCTGCAGGCCAATGTGAAGGCCAAGGCTTTCTCGACAAAAACCATAACCAGCGATTTTACACAATACAAACATTTAGATTTTTTATCCAATGACATAGAATCCAAGGGTGAATTGGCGTTCAAGGCTCCGGATATGGTCAAATGGCAATACATTTCCCCTTTTGCCTATACCGTTCTTTTCAAAGACGAAAAATTGTTCATTAATGATAATGGTAACAAAACCAATATGGATTTGGGCTCCAACAAACTGTTTAAACAGCTAAACCAATTGATAACCGCCAGTATTAGTGGCGATATGTTCATTGCAGAAGAATTTGATATCGCCTACTTCAAGGAAAAGAAAAAATACATTGTTCATTTTTCACCTAAGGATGTCCAATTTTCAGAGTTCATAAAATCATTTCACATTACATTTTCAGAACTGGGAGAAGTTATGGAGGTTAAAATGATAGAGCCAAGCGACGACTATACGCACATCATTTTTAGTAATAGAATCGAGAACCAATCTATTCCAGATGCGGTTTTTGCTCAGTAGTCTTTTTTTAATTGTGGTCGGATGCACCTCTTATCCTAAAAAAATGGGGTATTCCAAAGTTGACACGAATCAAAAGACAATTGTAAACCCTTACTTTTCGGATAACTCCAAAGATTATGTTTACAAGGCCAGTGTAACAGTTTTTTCTAATTATTTAGGAGGAATACTTGTTATAAAAAAAATAAACTCAGAAGAGCATCGAGTCGTTTTTACTACAGAAATGGGAAACACGATTTTCGATTTTTCCTTTAAGGACGATGATTTTAAAGTGAATCGAATTATCAAACAAATGGACAAGAAATTGCTCATCAACATTCTCGAAAAAGACTTTAGGGACTTGGTTACGGAAAAATTATTGTCCCAGGAGTTTTATTTTAAGGCCAATGAAGAAATTGCTAAAGTTAAAATTAATAAGAAGCTTTATTTTTACACCTATGCTAATTCACGATTAAGAACAATTTCCCGAATAGGGAATCAAAAAGAAAAGGTTGTTTTTGAGTTTTCGAAAATTAATGGTGACATTGCCGAACGGATTAAAATTATTCATAAGAACATCAATCTAAAAATTGAGCTAACGTCGATATAAATGAAATGGAATGTACTAATTCTATTCGGCTTAACCTTATTACTATCTTTGGATGGGATGGCTCAGGCACGACCGGGCTTTAAATTAGGTTTTAATAGTTCTAACATTAGTAAAACTCGTTTAGATAGCAAAACAGGATTATATATTGGTGGAATTTTGGACGTTCCCATTACCGATTATTACACATTACAACCAGAAGTTTTCTATTCTTCGCAGGGAGGAAGCTCAAATTCCCCCGACTATGGAGATGTAGAAATAAGCTACCTCTCTTTGGCAGCTGCGAACAAGTTTTTTGTTAGCCCCAACAAGGGTATGCATTTTATCTTAGGTGCCGGATTGGACGTTAACCTTAAGAATAACTTCGTAAATCTCTTTAATGGTGATGTAGATGACGAAATATCCCCTTTTGACGTAGTTGTTTTCGGTGGTATTGGCTATGAATTTAATTTTGGATTAATTTTAGAAGCACGCTATAAACAAGGTACTGTTAGTATTGATTTTTTCGGTGAGGATGACTTGTACGAAGAAGATGGTAGTAATTTGAACGGCGTTTTTCAAATCGGCGCTGCTTATAAATTTAAACTTTAAACATGTTGATAGAGGGATTATACGAAATATCGGCATTCAATCATGAAGGTTCACAAGTCATGGCGACCCTGATACTTAACAAAAATCATCATATCTTTGATGGTCACTTTCCTGGGCATCCGGTTCTTCCCGGAGTCTGTGTTATACAAATGGTAAAGGAACTTACCGAAAAAGCACTGGAAAAGAACTTGGTTCTTTCGGTAGCCTCAAATGTGAAGTTCATGGCCGTTATTAATCCCGAAAAAAACGATACAATTAATTTTAATCTGAATCTTTCGGAAGTTGATGAAGAGGTTAAGGTTAAGAACAGTGTGAGTTTTGAAGATACCTTGGCATTAAAATTGAACGCTACTTTTAAAATTACGGATTAATGAAATTGGTCTTGATGTTCATGTGTAGTCTCTCCCTAGTAGGAATAGATATTTCGGAACTTCGTGAAGCCTATCCCAAGGCCAGCACCGATGTGGCATTAACGAATACTTTGAATGATGAATTGTCTGAGGTTTCAATAGCGGACGAACCTAAAATGGTGGCGTATAAAGGTGCCGTGCTTACCCTTATGGCCAAACACACAAAAACCGTAAAAGAAAAGAGAATGTACTTTAACGAAGGGGTGCAATTTCTAGAATCTGCGATAGCGAAGGCTCCAAAGAATATTGAAATTAGGTATCTGAGATTAAGTGTACAAGAGCATGCGCCCAAAGTAGTGAAGTACAATAATAATATTGAGGAGGATAAACTTTTCATTAAAGAGCACTACGAAATCCGAAAAAATACCTCTTTAAAAGCTTACATCAAGTCCTATGTGATGGATTCTTCCCTTTTTACCGATGAGGAAAAGCAATCCTTCTAAGCATGACCTAATGCTTATATTTGTTTTATCCTAAGACCAAATTAGCAACCAACATACGTGGCGAAAAAAGTACAATCCATAAATGAAAGAATGCAAATGCTGCGTTGCTGTGTTATTGTTCCTACCTATAATAACGCCAAAACCCTGCCCAAGGTCCTGAACAGGATTCTAGAACTTACCAACACTATCATTGTAGTGAACGATGGCGCTACCGATGATACATCAAAGATTCTAAAGGAGTATTCGCAAATCACACAGGTACATTTGCCAGAGAATAAAGGAAAGGGCAATGCACTAAAAATTGGCTTTAAAACTGCCCTTGAAAATGATTATGATTTTGCCATAACGATAGATTCGGACGGACAACATTTTCCAGAGGACATTGCAGTATTTCTGGATGCTGTGGAAAAGGAAACAAACAAGAACGTTCTGTACATTGGAGCACGAAATATGGAACAGTCAGACGTACCTGGCAAGAGTAGTTTTGGAAATAAATTCTCCAACTTCTGGTTTTGGTTCGAAACCGGAAATTGGCTAACGGACACCCAATGTGGCTATAGATTATATCCCTTGAAAGAAATTGAAAAACTGAACTTGATTACGCCCAAGTTCGAATTTGAAATAGAGGTAATTGTAAAAGCGTCTTGGAACGGAACTTTAGTCAAAAATGTCCCAGTTAAAATTTTGTACGATGAGCAAGAACGGGTTTCCCACTTTAGAACAGTCCCGGATTTTACACGTATAAGTATTTTAAATACATGGTTTGTCTTGGTAACCATTTTTTACATAAAACCAAGGGATTTTTACAGACGTCTAAAGAAAAAGGGCGTTAAAAAATTTCTTTTAGAAGACGTTCTGGGCAGCACGGATTCTCCGGCAAAAAAAGCATTTTCCATTGCTTTGGGTATTTTCATAGGTCTAAGTCCTTTTTGGGGACTTCACACCCTTCTGGTATTGTTTCTTGCCTTTCTCTTTAAACTGAACAAGCCAATCGCATTTGCTTTCTCCAATATAAGTCTACCTCCTTTTATCCCGTTCATTATATTTTTTAGCTTAAAGATAGGAAGTTGGGTTTTGGGAGAGGCTTTTTCTTTTTCCTTGCCCAACATCACCTCTGATTTTGATTTTCTCACCAACTTAAAAACATACATCGTAGGTAGTCTGTTATTGGCCCTATCGGGAGCATTAATTTTCGGGGGAATAGGCTATCTTACCCTTACTTTTTTCGGGAAGCGGAAAATAGCCGTGAACAATGGGTGATTTTTTCTTTAGAACATATCAGCGTATTGGCAAAAACAAGGGTGTAAGCATCCTATTGCTACTTTTAGTGGTAACAGGGCTTTCATTCCTTGCTTTCAATATCCGTTTTGAAGATGATATTACGGCACTGATTCCTGCCAACAAAGAAACAAGGCGCATACAAAAAGTCCTCAAGTCCATTTCTTTTACGGATAAGATTATCGTTAATATTGAAAAAAAACCGAATGCTTCCATGGAGGAACTCACAGGGTATGCTTCGGCATTTATAGATAGTATCCAAAAAAGCCATTCTACTTATATTGAAAATATTCAAGGAAAGATAAATGATACCGAAATCCTTAAAACTTTTGATTTTGTTTATGAAAATCTTCCGTTATTTTTGGAAGATGACGATTATAAGATAATAAGAGGGAAATTAGCTAAGGATAGCATAAAGGCCCAGATGGGTCAAAACTATCGTACTTTGATTTCCCCTTCAGGAATTATAGCGAAGAAAAGTATTTTAAAGGATCCTTTAGGACTTTCGTTCATCGCTCTAAAAAAACTTCAAAAATTAGGGATAGCAGAAGATTTTAAGTTGAAAAACGGTTTCTTGGTCAATAAGGAAGAAACCAATATTCTGTTATTTATTACGCCTACATTTCCCTCTAGTGCAACAGTAGAGAACAAACCATTATCAGACGGACTTCATGCTTTGGAAAACAAACTGAATAACTCCTATCAAAGTAAAATAAAATCCTCCTTTTTTGGTGCGGCCATGGTAGCTGTAGCAAATGCAGGACAAGTCAAAAACGATATCCAGTTTACGGTTAGCATCGCCATGACTCTATTGTTGGTCTTGCTAATACTCTTCTATAGGAAACTGGCATTGCCATTCATACTATTTGCCCCTACCCTTTTCGGGGCGCTTCTGGCGTTGGCACTTTTGTATTTGACACGACCCCACATTTCGGCCATTTCGCTGGGTATCGGGGCAATTTTACTAGGGGTAACCTTGGATTATGCCTTGCACATCCTTACGCACATCCGTAATGGAAACAAAATCGATAAGCTTTATGCGGAAGTGGCCCCGGCTATTGTGATGAGTAGTTTAACGACAGCCTCCGCCTTTTTGTGCTTGCTGTTCTTGGATTCCCAAGCGCTACAGGATTTAGGTATTTTCGCTGCAGTAAGTGTCACCGGAGCTTCCATTTTCGCTTTAGTGTTTATTCCCCAAATCTATCTCCATAAAAAGGAATCGGTAAGCAAAAAGACAATTTTAGACCGTTTAGCAGCTTTTGAATTACATAAAAATAAATGGGCTTTAGGGTTATTAGTCTTGGTGTGCATCATCAGTCTTTTTACTTATAACAATGTCATTTTTAATCAGGATATCAGCAAATTGAATTATGAGTCGGATGTTTTGATTGCGGCCCGGAAAAAACTGGAAAAACTTACGGACATCGAATCCAAGTCCGTTTACCTTTCTACTTATGGGAAGGATCAAGAAAAAGTTTTACAACGTAACGATACTATTTTCCAGAAACTTCAGGAACTAAAGAAAGATAAGGTATTGGTTAATTTTACTTCTGTGGGAAGTTTAGTGAAGTCTTTAAAATCACAAGAGAATAAAATAACCCTTTGGAGCAATTTTTGGAAAGAATATACCATTGATTCCCTACAAAACAATATGATCCAATACGGAACAGCGCTCGGTTTTAAGGAGGGAACTTTTGACCCTTTCTATAGTTGGCTTAAAAATGATTTTGAGCCCTTAGCTATCTCGGAGTTTGAAAAAATTTCAGCCCTCTCCACAAAGGACTACATTACAACGGATAAAGAGGGCGTCACCATTACTTCTTTATTAAAACTAGAGGAAAACAGTTTTACTGACATTAAGAAACGTTTTAAAGAAACGCCGAACACGCTTCTTATAAATCGAAAACAAGTAAACGAATCGTTTCTTGGCACGCTAAAAAATGACTTTAACAAATTGCTCATCTACTCCTTACTAGTTGTTTTAATAATTCTATTTTTATTTTACAGGAGTTTATCGCTCACTTTGGTAACCGCAATTCCCATATTCCTAACCTGGTTCCTGACGGTTGGCCTAATGGGCCTTTTTCAAATGGAGTTCAATATTTTCAATATCATTATCTGTAGCTTTATTTTTGGGCTAGGGGTAGATTATAGCATATTTATTACAAACGGCTTATTGTATGAATATAGGACAGGAGAGAAGATAATTGCATCACACAAAACCTCTATTATACTTTCGGTGATTACGACTATTGCCGGAGTTGGGGTCATGATTTTTGCCAAGCACCCGGTCCTCTATACAATTTCCAAGGTCTCGTTGATTGGTATTTTCACTGCGGCTTTTGTCGCCTTTACTTTACAACCACTCCTTTTTAAGCTATTTATTGGAGGCGCTGCCAAAAGACCCATTTCCCTAAGATATTTCATACACTCAATACTATCTTTTCTCTATTTTGGGCTGGGTGGTTTTCTTTTTTCGGTGTACGCCTGGATAGTAATGAAACTCAAACCAAATAGTACTCACCAACAAAATTTAGGCTTTCACAAATCGGTTTCTAAATTGATGGGTTCTGTGCTGTATACTAATCCCTTTGTAACTAAAAAGATTCTTAATCCACTTAAAGAGGATTTTAGGAA
>JBARUM010000422.1:0-1784 GCA_049645725.1 Maribacter sp. | reverse complement strand
GAGCGGGTGCTATTACCACTACTAAATTTGGAGCAATAAATGCACTCCCAACGCAAAACCAACTATTATCCTAGTATGAACCAAGCCGCATTGCATCGTCTTTTAACTTCAAAAGAGGCTACCAGGGGTGAACATAATAATAAAAATTTATTTCAGCTACGATTGGCAACGAACCTATCCTTGATAAAAACGTTGTTCTTTTCTTTATACCCTGAATCCCAAACCAATCAAATTCATTTTCATAACCTTTTAGATTCTATTGAGAAGTTATTTAACCTTAGATCTCAAGAGCTGAAAAAACTAGATCTTGAAAGGATAAAAAAAGGGAACTGGTATCAAAATGAGCGGTTGGTTGGAATGCAATTATATGTGGATAGATTCAACAAAGACCTCAACGGGTTGGTAGACAAGCTTTCCTACATGGAAGAACTCGGCATAAATTTTCTTCATTTAATGCCCATAACTACACGACCAGATGGTGAAAATGATGGCGGTTATGCTGTAAACAACTATCATGAAATTGATCCTAGATATGGAACTACGGAGGATTTCTTATCGTTAACCGCTTTGGCAAGGTCTAAGAATGTTTACCTAATGATGGATTTTGTGGTAAACCATACTTCCGACGAGTTCAGCTGGGCCAAAAAGGCAAAAGCAGGAGACAAAAAATATCAAGAATATTACTACACATACCCAGATAGGTTAATTCCAGATGAATTTGAAAAGACGCTGCCAGAAATTTTTCCGGAATCAGCTCCTGGCAGTTTTACACATATCCCCGAAATGGATAAATGGGTAATGACCTGTTTCAATGAGTATCAATGGGACCTCAACTACACCAATCCCAAAGTTTTTATAGAAATGTTGGGCAACTTAGTGAAAATGGTAAATATGGGTGTGGATGTTGTACGCTTTGACGCCCTTGCTTTCCTCTGGAAAAAACTGGGCACTATTTCCCAAAACTTACCGGAAGCTCACCAACTTATTTCGCTTTTTAGAATGTGTCTCCAGGTAATAGCTCCAGGAACTATATTGCTAGCGGAAGCGATAGTTGCGCCAAGGAATATTATCAAGTATTTTGGTGAGGGGATTTTAAAAGGTAATGAATGTGAGGTTGCCTACAATGCATCTTTGATGGCACTTTTATGGAATTCCATTGCTACAAAAAAGACTTCCTTACTTTATAAAAGCCTTATGGAAATACCCACTAAGCCCTTTGATGCTACATGGATTAATTACATTCGTTGCCATGACGATATTGGTCTTGGATACGATGATGATTTTATTAGGGATATGGGATGGAATCCTAGTTCTCATAGAAGATTTCTCCTAGATTACTATTGCCAAGGATTGGAATGGTCGCCTGCAAAAGGACTCATTTTTATGTATAATCCTAAAAACGGAGATGGTAGGATAACTGGAAGCTCAGCTTCATTGCTTGGTCTAGAAAAGGCTTTGGAGGAAAAAAATGAAGGAAAAATTAACCTATCCATATCCAAGATTCTAATGCTTCATGGCATTATCCTATCCTATGGTGGAATCCCAATGATTTATATGGGGGATGAACTAGGGACCTTAAACGATTATTCCTTTAAGCAGAATGAAGAGCATAAAAATGACAGCCGATGGGTGAACAGACCTATACAGGATTGGAAAATTATAGCTGAGTTAAAATCCAAGAAAAATCACAGTTTCAAAATTTATAATGGTCTAAAGAAGCTAATACAATTACGTAAAAAGTTACCCCAGCTATCCGATTCTAATAACTTAACCCTACATCCTTG
>JBARUM010000421.1:0-3966 GCA_049645725.1 Maribacter sp. | reverse complement strand
GTATTGATGTATCCTACCGCTTCTTGGGATATTTGAGAGCCTTCGGTGATAATTAGGCCCGCACTAGCACGTTGTTTGTAGTAAACAGCATGCAAATCCTCCGTAGGGCGGCTGTATTCGTTGTCGGCACGACTCCTGGTCATGGGTGCCATGATAACCCTATTCGGTAATTCTAAATTTCCAATGGTGTACGATTGTAGTAATTCTTGTTGATCTTTCATTATAGCAATTTTGTTTTAATTAGTAAATATGTTCGTTACAGGACTTTTCTGTAGCATTGACCCTTAAAAGAAATTTGAAAAACTCATTTCCCTCAAAATCTGAAAAGAGGGATTTTTAATGGTAAAGCCTGGCCGACCCCTTTAAAAAGTTTCAACGGTATAAAATTAACAAGGTGATTAAATTCTTTGTAACTGTATCCCTAGGAATACTGCCTTAAATGAAGTAGGCCGGATAAATGTTTAATATTTAATAGGCGGAGTACCAATAATCTAAAGTTGATTTACAATTAAGAAGCTAAATTTTCTCAAGAAATCGAGAGCTTTTAGGGGTCTGGACGCGATCACGAAGTTTCAAGATAACTTTTCTTGAAAACGCCTGGTATCAAAGTTTTGCCAATAGACCTTTTTTTGGATTTACCGCTGGCCAACTTTTTGACATAAGTTTAACTTGTAAACCATGTAAAAAGAGTTGAATTGTAGCCCTTATTCTATTTCCATTTTATGTGCTCTATTTGCAAGTATTTCCAGCGATACTTTCGTCCTCTTTATTCATATGCCTATCCGGCAATGACCATAATCGTTAAAGCCATCATCTTGAAAAGTCTATAGGTCATAAATTGATTTGAGATTGAGACTTATTACATCTTCATGCAGAATTCACTCAATAGATGTTTATTAGGGTAATTAAGAAGCGAGGATTTTAGAATTAGTAGTCTTTTCAAATCAACGTATAAGAATCCATCGTCTATAGGTTTGTGGTAAAAGCGCGTGAAAGAAACTTTCCAGTTTTCCTATCTATTTCATTTCGAGATATTCTTCCATAGAAGGATTCGTCTGGATTCGTAATTACATCACCTTTATCATTTTTGGATAATTCAATCAAAATTGAAACAAATTCTTTATTATCTATATTGCCTTGTTTAATAAAGTTACTATCACTAAATTTCAAATACTCTTCTGCACTAATTATTTACAACGTCTTGAATTTATTTGTGTCTCTCTTCAATGTTTCGCGATTCAACCCTTCAAAACTGACGAATGTCATAGTTAAAAAATAAGCTTCCTACTACCTTAGGAATACTAAATCCTAAGGTCATGAAACCAAAAAAAAACCCAAAAGCGGACTTGAACAGGGACAGTGGGCTCTATTTTGTGATAGGACTAACCTTAGTACTCTTTATTACTTGGAGAGCATTGGAACATAAAAGTTATGATACGGCCATAAGCGAGGTTGTGATAGCCCATATGTCCGAACCTGATTTACAGGAAGAAGTTCCCATTACGGAGGCCATGAAATTACCTCCGCCAGCAGCACCACCGGTCGCCCCTGCAATTATCGAGGTCGTCGAGGATACGGACGAAATAGAGGAAACAATAATTCAAAGTACGGAGTCCGACCAAGAATCAGAGGTGAACGCACCCATAATCTCCGTTGACGATGTTTTTGTTGATGAGATTGAAGAAGAAGTTACGGTTCCTTTTGCGATTATTGAAGATGTACCTGTCTTCCCAGGTTGTGAGCAAGGTATGAAAGATGAAAAGCGAATCTGTTTTCAGAAAAAAATTCAGGAACATATTAGAAAGAACTTCAAATATCCACAAATAGCAGTTGAGATGGGTATACAAGGAAAGGTATATGTACAGTTCATTATAGATACAAAGGGGGATATTACGAATATCAGAACAAGAGGGCCGGATCAACTTTTAGAAAAGGAAGCTAAACGTATTATAGCTTCATTACCACAAATGATACCTGGTAGGCAAAGGGGAAGAGCTGTCAAAGTACCGTATTCTATACCAGTAAATTTTAAACTGATGTAGGGTATTTTAAACCAGTATGCCATAAGTACCTAAAGTAAAATCTGTGTGGACATTATTCTTTATTCTCATTTACCTTGCTCTTGCCGTTTCAATTGTCATAAGCCTTTTATTGCATGGTGCTAAACCTTCTAAAACACTTTCATGGCTTTTAGCGGTTTTTACCATTCCCGTGGGCGGTATTTTGCTTTATCTGCTTTTGGGCAGGAACCGAAGAAAGAATAAACTACTGAAGATTAAAAAAAATGCATTTTTCAATTTGCCCAAACCCACAACGGTTCATATGGCATCTTTAGAAGGGAAATATCAAAAATTGATGACCTTGGTTTATCGCAATTCCCATTTTCCACCAACAGAACATAACAGACTGCAATTGCTAAAGGATGGGAAAAATACATTTGAAGCTATTTTCAATGCCCTGGAAAATGCCAAGACCCAAATACACTTACAATATTATATTTTTGAAGAAGGTGAATTGGCCAATAGGTTACTAGCCCTTTTTGAAAGGAAAATTGCTGAAGGCGTTAAGGTACGGATGATTTACGATGGTATCGGAAGTTTTTCTTTAAGCAAGTCCTATTTAAAAAAATTAACTGCCATGAAGGTCGAAGTGTATCCGTTTCTTCCTTTCAAATTTGGCCGATTCCTTTCTTCATTAAATTATAGAAATCACAGAAAAATAATTGTTGTAGATGGACAAATAGCTTTTACAGGCGGCATCAATATATCTGATAAATACCTGAAAGGGGACCCAACTTTGGGAAACTGGCACGATATGCATCTTAAAATGGAAGGGCCTTCCGCAAATCATTTGGATTATCTATTCGCTATGGACTGGTTCTTAGTGAGTCAAAAAAACATTGGGCCCATTTTACCTTTGGAGTCGGCCGTCAATACAAGCTTCAATCAACTTGTACAGTTAGTTTCCGGAGGTCCAGATGATGATTTTCCAGCCTTGGAACAAGCTTATTTCACCATCATCAACAAGGCTAAAAAATATCTTTATATTACCAATCCTTATGTAATCCCGGGACCTGCAATTATGCAGGCGTTGCAGACCGCTGCTCTAGGCGGAGTGGATGTTCGTTTGATGGTCTCTGAGAATGCCGATAACAAAATCGTTAGTTGGAGCGTGCAATCATATTTTGAGGCCCTGTTAAAATCAGGCATCAAGATTTATCTCTTTCCAGATGGTTTTCTTCACAGCAAAATTATCGTAAGCGATGATGGAGTGTCTACTATTGGCACGGCAAATTTGGACGACCGTAGTTTTGAACAGAATTATGAAGTGAATGCCATTGTTTATGATAAGGCCTTTGCCCGATCATTAAAGGCAGATTTTCTACAAGACGCCAACGTAAGCAGAATAATTTCCTATCAGGAATACTTAGAAAGACCTTGGATGAAAAAGTTGAAAGAAGGTTTTGGGAAGGTCTTCAGCCCATTGTTATGAGGTGATCAGTTCCAATCCCAATTCGTTCTTACAGGTTTTTCCTTCCGCCCAACAGTCTATATTTTTAAAAGTGATTTCAGCAATATTGGACAAGGCTTCTTTGGTCACAAAAGCTTGGTGTGGCGTAAGTAACACATTGGAGAAGGATAACAGCTTTTTCAATCTTTCATCCTTAATCCCGTTCTTGGAATTATCCTTGAAAAAAACACCTCTTTCTTTCTCGTACACATCAGTACAGTAGCCACCAAGAAGCTTGTTTTCCAACAATTTAATCAGTGCATCTGTTTCGACTATGGCCCCCCTTGCCGTATTGATCAAAATCGCACTTTTTTTCATTAGTCCCAGTTTTTGCTTGTTGATTAAATAGTAATTGTCATAGGACAGCGGTATGTGTAGACTAATGATGTCCGATTGTTTACAAACCTCTTCCAAAGAGGTATAGGTAACATCGCACAGTTCCACAAGGTCATAATC
>JBARUM010000420.1:0-9150 GCA_049645725.1 Maribacter sp. | reverse complement strand
ATGTGTTGTCAGCAATACGTAAATTGTTTCTAAACCATATTAGGTTGTTCATATTTTAAGCTTAGTTTTTAAACCAAATTCAGTAATGTCCGCAAAAAAGGCTCAAGACTCTATTATATCTTATTTCTTCTACACTTTTCTCCACAGTATTTAACTTCTTCCCAATTTTTTCGCCATTTTTTTCGCCATGTAAACGTCAATCCACATGTGGAACATATTTTAGAGGGTAATTGTTGTTTCCTATGTACCACTTGATAGGATATCTGATACTTTATCCGGTTTAGCATATTCCAAACGATTCAGAAGTTTGGGTAAAGCATAGCCGTCCAATCCAATTCCCGAAATAGTTTCTGCTTTATCCAATTGAACCCAACCATCTTTATGTATTATTTCCTCGGACAGATATAAATGTTCTATAGCGCCGATAATTAAAAGACAGTTGTTTTCAATAATTTGATATTCGTTTACATAGCTACAACCAATTTTTATAAAACTTTCTTTTACATATGGTGCGGGAAAACCATCTAAGAATTCTTCTGTCAAATTAGTTTTGGAAAATTCTGAGATTCCTTCCCCATATTTTGCCGAAGTATGGTGAGCATCTTTAATTATGGTCGTATTCACTTGATTAACCGTGAAAACTCCTAATTGCTTAAAATTCTCATAAGTATCCCTGCGGACCGTTAATGGGCGTAAAACAAAACCCAACAAAGCTGGGTTGCTACCAATATGTACCACAGAGTTAAAAATTGCTAAATTAGTTTTTCGGTCCCCTGACATAGTACCCAGTAGGTTACAGGATTTATAACCTACACAGCTATTGATAAGGTTTGCTCTGTACCTGCTTTCAAATTCATCTAGTTGACTCTTGGAAATGTGTTTCAAAGAATAAAATTTTGTTTATCAAAAATAATAAATTGTTCAACACTTTCAGTTAAGATAATACTAAATCAATGTATAGTAGCTTCCAGACTCGTTTGATATTAGTCCCTATTATTTTCCTATTTTTATAGCCAAGATAATTTTTAGCTAGACCTAGAATACATGACAAATACCAAAAAAAACATCGCCATTATCGGATCTGGTTTAGTAGGTTCTTTATTAGCTATTTATTTAAAAAAATACGGTCATGAAATCACTGTTTTTGATCGTAGACCAGACATTAGAAATATTGTTTTTTCTGGACGTTCTATAAATCTAGCCATGAGTAATAGAGGCTGGAGGGCACTAAAGGAGGTTGGAATTGAGGATGAAATAAAAAAAATTGGAATTCCATTGGATAAAAGAGCCATGCATGTAGTAGGAAAAGAGGAGTATTTTCAAAAGTATGGCAGGGAAGGAGAGGCCATATGGTCTATCTCAAGAGGTGTTTTGAACAAGCGGATGATAGATTTGGCGGAACAAGCCGGGGTAAAATTCAGGTTTAATGAGAAAGTATGGGACGTAAATCTTCCTGATGCTAAGTTATATACAGGAGAAAGTGAGAAAAGTGAGTGGAAAGCATATGATTATGATCTTATTTTTGGTTGCGACGGTGCTTTTTCTAGAGTTAGGCATAAAATGCAAAGAAGAAGCAGATTTGATTATTCCCAAGATTTTATAGATGTCGGCTATAAGGAATTAAGTATTTCCCCGAATGAAGATGGCACCCATAAATTAGATAAAAATTCTTTTCATATTTGGCCTAGAGGTAAATTTATGCTGATTGCCATGCCCAATTTGGATGGTAGTTTTACCTGCACTCTGTTTATGCCTTTTGAAGGGACCGTTTCTTTCGATAGTATTAAAACTAAAATGGATGCAAAGTCTTTTTTTAAGGATTATTTTCCTAATGTTCGAAAGGATATAGAAAATTTGACCGAAGATTTTTTCAAAAACCCTACCAGTGCAATGGTAACCATGAAGTGCTATCCCTGGACCTATTGGGATAAAGTAGCTTTGGTGGGAGATTCCGCGCATGCGGTAGTGCCCTTTTATGGGCAAGGGATGAATGCCGGTTTTGAGGATATTTATGTTTTAAATGAGATAATTAAGGAGAATGGTGATGATTGGGAAACAATTTTTCAGGAATATCAGAGACAACGTAAGCCAAATGCCGATGCCATTGCCGAGCTCAGTTATCGCAATTTTATTGAGATGAGCAGCAAAACAGCTGACCCCATTTTCTTACTTCAGAAAAAGATTGAAAAACGTTTTGCGGCTAAATATCCTGATAGGTGGATTCCCGTTTATTCCCGAGTTACTTTTTCCGATAAGCCTTATGCCGAAGCATTGGCAATAGGGGATGAGCAAGAAAAAATAATGCATGAAGTGATGCAGATTAAAAATATAGATACAAAGTGGGATTCTAAAGAAGTAGAAGAAAAGATACTTTCATTACTATAATTACGGACAGCGTTTTTTAATTGAACACTATCGGTCATTTTTCATTTCTGCCCTCCTCATGGGCATACTATCTATTAGCTCAAAGATTTCATTAGGTTGGGTTATGAACTCTTTTTTTAGTTTAACACCGCCGTCTTTCCCAATTAACAATACCCCTTTATGATTTTTGTAAGGAATTGTCTTTGAGTTAATATTAGAAGTGTTCCCATCTATGTCCAACAATTGATTTTTTGAGTATTGAAATATGATAATATCCCTTTCCGCTAATTCTTTCTTATGGCCTTTTAAAAGTTTTAATTGATTTTTGAAACTACTGTCTTCGGAATTCATTAGTAGAATAATTCTATTCTTCCATTTGTAATCCTCTAGTTCTTGGGCATTAGATTGTGTGGATATTGACATAATAAAGGGTAGTAGGAATATTAAAAAACGCATAATTCTATTTTATCAATTCAAGATAATAAAAAAGCCATCTGAAGTAGATGGCTTTAAGAATATTTTAAAAATACTGCTTATAATTTAGCGAACCTCTTTTGCATTTTTTCAGATTCTTCATCCGCTAATGCGGGATCTACCAATATTCGACCGCTATGCTCATCTGTAATAATCTTTTTTCTGGAAGCAATTTCTACTTGTACCTGCGGTGGAATTGTAAAGAATGAACCTCCAGAGGCTCCTCTTTCAATTGGTACAACTGCTAAACCATTTTTTACACTGTTACGGATCCGTGCATATGCCTTAACCAAGCGCTCCTCAATTTTATCCTGGAACTTAATAGATTCTGCTAATAAGGCTTTTTCCTCTTTTTCGGTTTCTGCTAAAATAGCATCCAACTCACTTTTTTTGTGCTTTAAGTGAGCTTCTCGCTCAGACAAACGCTCTTTGTTTTCTGATATAACCTCTTTCTTTTGATCTATCTGCGCTTTGAATTCTTTAATATGCTTCTCGGCTAATTGTATTTCCAGTTCTTGGAATTCCAATTCCTTACTAATGGAATTAAACTCACGACTGTTACGAACATTTTTTTGCTGCTCAGTGTATTTTTTTATTAGAGCTTTCGCCTCTTCAATAAGGTTTTTCTTAGCCCCAATTTCAAAATTGATAGTTTCCAAGTCGGTCTTTAGCTTGTCCATCCTAGTCTTTAGGCCTAAAACCTCATCTTCCAAATCTTCAACTTCCAAAGGTAATTCTCCGCGAACATTGCGTATTTCATCTACTCTAGAATCAATTAATTGCAAATCGTATAGTGCTCTTAGCTTTGCCTCTACAGATGAATCTTCTTTTTTTGCCATACTTAAAAATACTTGATTGGATTTGTTAAACTTTCCGATAAATGGATTGCAAAATTAGGAATTTTTTCCGTAAGATAATCAACTAAAAGGTTTTTTGTAAACTGCTCAGTTTCAAAGTGTCCAATATCTGCAATGACCATTTGTTTTTCAGCTTCATAAAATTGATGGTATTTAACATCGGCAGTAATAAACATATCCGCTCCAGCCCTTTTAGCCGAGCCTATGGCAAAAGCGCCACTACCCCCTAAAACGGCAATTTTTTTTACATGTTTTCCAATAAGTTCCGAATGTCTTACAACCTTCGCATTCATTTTAGATTTTAGTTGGATCAAAAACGATTTCTCTGAAATAGCTTCTTCTAGCTCTCCTATCATTCCCATACCGATGTGCTTATTGGTGTTTTCCAAGGTTTGTATTTCGTAAGCGACCTCTTCATAAGGGTGGTTTTTTAATAAAGCTTCCACTACTTTAACTTCTGATGACTTAGAAAAGACAATGGAAATCAATGATTCCTCCTCATAATGTAAAGTTCCTATTATCCCTTTATTGGGATTAGCATCTTTCCCGGCTTTATAACTTCCCGTTCCGGATACTTCAAAACTACAGTCGCTATAATCTCCAATATTTCCTGCACCGGCCGCAAATAATTTTTGTTTTAAATTTTGAGCATCGTCTACGGGAACGTAGGTAGTAAGTTTCTTAATGGTATTTTTCTTTGGAATAAGTATTTGAGTGTTCGTAAGCCCTAATACCTCACATATTTTTGCATTAACACCTTTGGCACAATTATCCAAAGCAGTATGTGCCGCATAGATGGCTATATCATTTTTTATGGCCTTAAGAACCGTGCGCTCCACGTAGTTTTTTCCGGTAATTTTTTTTAATCCACTAAAAATAATAGGGTGAAAACTAACAATAAGACTACATTTTTTAGAAATTGCTTCTTCGATTACAATTTCCAGCGTATCCAAGGTAACTAATATTCCACTTACGTCCGCATTTTTATCTCCTATCAACAAACCTACATTATCAAAATCCTCAGCATAGTCCAATGGTGCCAATTGTTCTAAAATACTGGTAATTTCATTCACGGTCATTTTCGAAAAATATAAGGTTTTCAAAGATAAAATATTATACTTTCGTTCTGATGCAACTCTTAAGAAAACTTCTTTTTCCTTTTTCCTTCCTATATGGTTTCATAGTTTTTTTAAGGAACCTATTTTTTGATTTGGGTATTTTCAAATCAAAAACATTTAGAACTCCAACGATATGTGTTGGTAATCTGAGCGTTGGCGGCACTGGAAAAACGCCAATGATAGAGTTGCTTATTCGAACTTTGCACGATGTAAACAATATTGCTGTGCTAAGTAGGGGATATAAGCGAAAATCCAAAGGTTTTAAACTTGCAAAACCTACATCCACTGTAACCGAACTTGGAGATGAGCCCTACCAGATTCATATGAAATTTCCCGAAGTTAACGTTGCGGTCGATGTGGATAGGAGAAATGGGATTAGGCAGTTAGAGGCCAAAACTAACCCGAAAGTAATATTATTGGACGATGCTTTTCAACATAGAAAAGTTAGAGCTGGCTATAATATCCTTTTAACTTCTTTCGATAACCTTTATGTAAACGATTGGTTTTTACCAACAGGTAGTCTAAGAGATTCCAAAAAGCAAGCAGAAAGGGCTAACATGGTAGTTGTGACTAAATGTCCAACGGATTTGACTAACAAGGAAGCTGAAGAGATTATTGAAAAATTAAAACCACATAATGGTCAGAAGGTATTATTTTCCGCTACAGCATATAATAACAGACTTAAGGGTAAACCTGAAGCGTTAGATTTGGACCATCTTGGGGACTCTAAATTCACTTTGGTAACAGGTATAGCCGATGCAGCACCTTTAGTTGCTTATTTTGATTCCAAGGGACTAAATTTTGAGCATCTGGCCTATGGAGATCATCATTTTTTTACTGCTAAAGAGATTAATGAACTAAAGGCAAAGACAATTATACTTACCACAGAAAAGGACTATGTGCGGCTGAATAAGGAGCTCAAAAATATTCTTTATATAGAGGTAAAACAAGTTTTCCTATTTGGAGGACAGACGATTTTTGAAAGCGAAATCAAAGAATTTATAAAATAGAGTTCTTGGCTTTTTTGTCAAAGATATTTTCTCCAATTTTCTGATAAAAAATTTCAGGTTTAAATGGTTTCGTCACCACATCATTACAACCTGCAGCATAAAAACTTTCCAAACTATCATCCAATGAAATAGCCGTTAAAGCTATAATAGGAGTGTCTTGATCAAATTGCCGTATTTGTATAGTGGCTTCTTCTCCGCTTATTCCCGGCATATGTATGTCCATAAGAATGGCATCGTAGACATTCTCCTTGGCAAGTATTACGGCATCTTCTCCATTACTGGCGATATCGCTGGTAATGTCTTTTTTACTCAGCATTTTCTTAGTGATGACCTGATTAATTTTATTATCTTCAACTATCAATAGATGAAGATTTTTAAAGTCATAATCTCGTTGTGTAATCTCAAATGCCACGTCGTCTACCAAATCATCCATACTCTTCATATCAATCTCAAAAAAGAATGAGCTCCCCTCTCCCAAGGTACTTTTCAATTCAATTTTACTATGGAACAGTCCCAATAAACTTTTTACGATAGTAAGTCCTAAACCAGTTCCTCCGTATTCTCTATTAATTTGAATGGACCCCTGCTCAAAACCATCGAAGATACTCTGTTGTTTTTCTTTTGAAATACCAATTCCGTTATCCTTTACCTCAAAATAAATGGTTACATCTTCGTCCTCTTTTTTCAATAATTTAGTAATAACCCTGACCTCCCCATCTTTAGTGAATTTTATGGAGTTACCTATTAAATTCATAAATACTTGTGAGAGCTTTAAGGGATCACTCATCATATGGCCAGGAATATCGTTATCAAAGTCTAGAACTAGTTTTGTGTTATTAGCTTTAGCGCTTTGCTGCAGGGACTCCATAACTTCGTTCAGCACCTTTTTAAGGTTGAATTCCATGTTTAGGGGTTCCAACTTATTGGCATCAATTTTATTTATGTGGAGAATATCATTAATAAAATTTAATAAATAATCCCCAGAGAACTTCAAGGCTTTTAGGTGTTCCAGTTGATGTTTGGAAGGATCTTCCTCTAATAAGAGGTGGGTTAACCCGGTTACGGCATAAAGAGGAGTTCTAAGTTCGTGACTTACTGTAGACAAGAAATTTGTTTTGGCCTCCATAGCCTGTACGGCACCATCCCGAGCTATTGATAATTCTTTGTTTTTAGTTTGTAGTAGGTCGTTGGTCTTTAGTTTAATCTGATTGTTTCGATACAATGAAACTGCTAACAAAGTGATGATAATCAAAAAGGCAGAAGTCAAAATAGCTGTGATTTCTGATCTATTCTGAGATTCTGTCAGCTCCTCAATTTTATTTTCTTGGCGCGATATTTCCTCTGTTTTAAAATCATCGCGTATTATGTCCGCTGTTTTCGCTTCTACTTTCAATTTTTCTATATTAAAGATAGAATCGTTTATTTGGAGGAGGTTTTGGCTGTTGGAATACGCTTTTTGATACAATCCTAATTTTTCATAAACCGTACTTAAAAGTGTATTAGCCTTCTTTACATCCATAGCAAAACCATTAGCAATTGCTATTTCCAATGCGTTTTCGGCATTTTTGGCACTTTCACTAAAATTTCCCGTTTGTAAGTTCAAGTCTGCAAGTCCCAAATAAGCCTGTACGGTGAGGTACTCTTGCTCATATACATCTGTATTTACTACAAGCGAATTAAAGTTTTTAGAAGCACTTTCGTATTTTTCCAAATTGAGAAAAACCCTGCCCTCAACAAGTAAGATTTTATTAAAAAAATTACGATCGTTATTCAATTGTTTGGCCTCGTTCAGCATGAACAAAGACTGAAAATTCTTATCACTTCTATACAATAGAACAGCTTCTATATACTTATGCATAGCATCACCATAAGGATAAGCTATATCTTTTAAGAGAACACTGGCCCTGTCCCAATAAAATTCTGTATCTCCCTCTTTGTTTAATTGTAGATAAAGTAAAGCTAGTTCATGCAAGCTGTCAATAAGAGTTTTTACATCTTCATTTTTTTCAGCTTCTTTTGAGGCTTGATCTAATTTCTCAAGAGCTAGGTCTATCTTATTCTGATTTCTAAGTCTACGGGCTTCCTTAAAATACGGTTCTATATCCTTGTGGGCAACGGAATCTTGACCATAAAAAGGTACTGCGGTTACTAGAAATAGGAATAGTAACAGAAAATTCTTTGGACTTTTATTTTTTAGCAAGAAAATCAAATATATTCTTTGTTGATCATGAAATTTATAAGGTCAATAATTCTACTACTATATCCTGTTTCATTATCATACCATCCTATAATTTTAACCATTTTACCAATTACGGAAGTCATCTGAGAATCAAACGTACAAGAGTAACAACTATTGTTTATATCTATAGAAACTATAGGGTCTTTCGTATAAAAAAGTATGTTTTTTAGTTCATTATTTGAAACTTTCTCAAATGTATCATTAATTTCTTTAATAGTAGTATCCCTTTTTACATTGAAAGTAATGTCTGTCAATGACCCGTTCGGGACCGGAACACGAATACCACAACCTCCGATAACATTGGCCAATTCAGGAAAAATGCGTGTTAAAGCTTTAGCTGCTCCGGTAGTTGTAGGTACTATTGATTGTGAGGCTGCCCTAGCGCGTCTTAAATCATTGTGCGGTTGGTCATGTAAGCTTTGATCGCTTGTATACGAATGAATAGTTGTAATGTAAGCCTGTTCTACCCCACAGAGGTCATTGATTACTTTTATCATGGGTGCCGCATTATTGGTAGTACACGAAGCGTTGGATATAATTGTATCTTTTTCTTCTATGGAATCTTCATTTATACCATAGACAATCATTTTTATATCGTCTTCTTGCGGAGGTACAGATAGTATTACTTTTTTTGCGCCACCTCCCAAATGAAAAGAGAGGCTTTCCCTATCCTTGAATTTTCCGCTGCATTCCACCACTATATCAACATTTCTAATACTCCAATCTATATCCTTTGGGTGTGAAAAGTTGCTTAGTGAAATAGATTCATTATCCACTAAAATAATACCTTGCTTATAGGAAATATTACTTGGAAGGACGCCATGAATACTATCATATTTCAGCAAATGGGAAAGAGTTCTTGCATCAGCAAGATCATTTATTGCTACTACCTTAATGTTTGGATATTGTTGAAGTAATCGGAATAAGGTCCTTCCTATCCTACCAAAACCATTGATTCCTATATTCACCTGTTTCATAGGTTTAATTTATTGTTTTGGTAATTCCGTTTGAAGGATTCTTTTTGAAGTTTTTTCTAAAGAATAGTTGGAGTTGAAAAGCCTAAAGGATATGTTTATGTGCTTTATAAG
>JBARUM010000419.1:0-1885 GCA_049645725.1 Maribacter sp. | reverse complement strand
TTGGATTTGGACACATCTTTTTACAAGTACGTTCCTTATTATCCAAAAAAAGAATGGGATTTTACCATAAGACAACTAGCCGGTCACACAGCCGGTATTCGCGGATATCAAGGGGCAGAATACGGATTAAATAAACCCTATAGTATAAAGGAAAGTCTTGAGATTTTCCAGAATGATGCCCTTTCTTTTGAACCGGGAACAGATTACCTGTATACTAGTTTTGATTGGGTATTGATTTCCCTAGCCATAGAGGAGATCAGTGGGATACCTTTTGAAGAGTATGTGCAAGAAAAGGTATTGAAACCTTTGGGGATGACCAATACTTTTGCCCAAGCCCCTGAGCATAGCCCAATCGCTACTTTCTACTCTAAAAACCGATTAGGTTTTCGAGAAGCAATTCCCGTAAACAATTTTTATAAGTTGGCCGGTGGTGGCTACTTGTCTACTTCCGTGGATATTGCCAAACTGGGGCAGGCTTATCTGGATGGAATCATTTTAGATGATAAAATCCTTTCACAATTCTTGACATCGGTAAGGATTAATGATAAACCTACCTATTATGGGCTAGGTTGGCAAGTAAGCGAGGACAAGCAAGGAAGACCTTATTTTGGGCATATAGGTAATGGTGTTGGCGGCTACTCTAACTTTTTTGTATATCCTAAAGAACAACTGGTTGTTTCCATTTTAGTAAATTGTACCGATTCTAAAATTCAGGATGAATTGGATGCGGTAATACACGAATTTATGCTACTGGAAGGTGTCTTATAAGTTAGGTTGGCTAGAAGGCATACTGCAATGAAAACTAGATCTAAAAAGTAAATCCAACCTTTATTCCACCCCAATTGGCGGAACTTCCGGACTTAAATTCTTTAGTAATCGATGTTCGTGCATATTCAAAATATAGCGTACGGGTTTTTAAAACCAGTCCGTAATTTAATTGGGCCGTAAGACGTTCCACTTCAGATGCTTTAAGGGTATATGGGCTATCCTTATTGAACAGACCACCTTGTAAAGTGGCGTCATAACCAACAACAGATAGCACAGGTTGCGAATACAGATATACTTGAAACTTATCCTTTTTCTTTTTTGGGGTGAAGGCAGAACTTAATAACCCTAAACTGGTATTTACCCCTAAGCTTACCTTGGTAAACAGAGTACCCACTTGCAGTGTTGTATTACTATTTAGAGAAAATAGGTCATTATACCTGTAAAGTTGTTTTTCGTAGTCTAATCTGTAGTTTAATACCAGATCATTTTTAATTTGGTTATCCCAACCTCCAGGAATTTTATTACCCGTTGCTTTATGAATTTCTACTTGCATTTCTTTTCCGAATGCTCCTGGTCCAATAATACCTAGGCTAAATGATTGTGCTACACGTCTAACCCTTAGTGTATCAGTGGCGATAGTAAAACTTTTAAGCATTATTGCCGCCGCAAAAGGGCGATCACCATTCTGAATTTCTGAGCTTACAAAATCACTAGGAGTAAATCCAATATGTTCTATGGAAATGCCATATCTATTTTCGGTTTTCTTGGTGTTAAAAAATAGATAGTTCAAGGGATTCTGTTGCAAGCCCGGTGCAACCAATTCTAAATTGTAGCCTTGGGTATAGTTTTTATCCGTGGCGGAGAAGAAATCGTTCTCATAGTTAAATCGAAAATAATGCTCACTTTTCATATCTCGAAATGAGGCCAAATTATCAATTTTTTGACTTCGGACATTAGCACTAAAGACGATAAGAAGAAACAAGAATATAACACGCACTTCCATGAATATACCTACGAGAGTTAACAGGCGAAGGTTCTTTTCATACGTTACTTCTAACTTTTTCTCTTCATGGCAAAAGATAGTTTACTATTTTTATGAGGTAAAACAATCATAATC
>JBARUM010000418.1:0-1763 GCA_049645725.1 Maribacter sp. | reverse complement strand
ATTTACCTACGAGCTTACTTTCTCAAAGTAATAAAGATATTATTGAAGAGAAATTGGAAAATGCTAAAGACGCTATTGCAAAATTGAATATTACCGAGAATAGTAAGGAATGGCTATACCAACATGTTAGAATCATTGAACAATATGTAGCTCAAACAAGTTATATGATACGGAATAAATTTATGGCAGAAAACCTATTGTGGATAAAATCCCAAAATCAAGGTTCGAAAATTGCTGTTTGGGCGCATAATGGTCATATACAGAGAACGATGCACGGCATGGGAAATTATTTATCTGATAGTTTGGCTAATGATTATGTGGCGGTAGGTTTCGCATTCTATGGAGGAACTTATACTGCAACAGGCAAAAATGGGCTAACCACCTATCAGGCGCAGGGACCTTATAATGGTACATTTGAAAAATTTTTCGGGTCAATCGACGTTCCTATATTTATTATTGATCTGCGTAGTGTTAAAGAACAAAAACCAATGCATGCCAAATGGCTTTTGGAAAAACTGGACTTTAGGCAAGTAGGATCTATGAAGTTAGAAAGTGAATTTTACGAGACAGATATAAGCGAAGATTATGATTTGATAATCTTTATTAATAATTCATCTGGCTCTAAAATTTTGGATTGATTTTCCTATTTCGAATATTGGAAGGACCTACTGAAAGAGTTGGCTGGTTGTAACACATCCTATCCAAAGAACTGATAATCGTTTTATGAAACTATAATAACTTGCAAAAAACGATAATAGGTCGCCAGATTTCGTCATCGAATTCCTCTTAATAACTTTCCGTCCTACCCCAAATCTTTCCATAACTAACCTGCGCGTGGATCCTGCGGAGTTTCTTTAGCGTTCCGGCAGATAAGCGTTAAGAAGAAACTCTGTAGGGCGCAGCCAAGTCTTGGCTTGGCACACCGTACCTTTCCTCCCCCTATCCACAAAAAAGCGCCCTCAAGGGCGCACTGTTTCATGAGTGACCCAATCTTTGAATTCTACAACGAAAGCCCTCCGCCTTTCCTCATGAACTTTGTAAAATCCGTAAACTCATCTTTGAACCTATTGAACATTTCTTCTTCTTTATAGCCACTGCCTCCCAACAGGTTGCCAAGGGCATAAACACCTTTTCTGAGCATACGGTTCTGTTGTATACTGGATTGCCTTTGAGATACTTGAACAAGACACTGCCGAAGCCCTTTATCCATATGGTGCTGCACGATGTCCCGATGTAGGTTCGGCCGTACATTTTCTGCCGTTATCATATAGACGGTCTTGTCGTACATTCCCCTTTCCATTAGGTGTCCTGCCCATAGGTTTTCAAGGTTGTTCCGGCCGTCTTCAACAATGCAATTAATGATAGGCTGTTGTTCCTTTAATGCTTCGCTCAGATTTGGAACGGTATTCAAATATTGACTCGTTCTTTTCGGCAAAGGGCAGCTTGTCCTGTTGTCCGTATAAATGGATCTGATTTCGAACCCCTTCTCTCCTTTTGCAAAATAGAACCCCTTCGCATTGAAAAAGGCGATATAGTCCTTCGGGGATTTTTCAAAAGGCGCGTGCATCCGTTCTGCATGTTCGACATAGGAACCCAAGGCGACATTCTCGTACTGTTGTTTGTATTCGGGACTCATTCGCTTATAAAGCTTAGGAAACACCATCGGCAGGAAAATGGCAGATGCCGTCAGCTTGGGACTATTTTCGCGGGACTGTTCCGATAACATTTCGAGCATCAAGTGGTTTTGACGGACGAATCCCGAG
>JBARUM010000417.1:0-3048 GCA_049645725.1 Maribacter sp. | reverse complement strand
CATATTTATATCAATCTTGTCCGTCACTTCAAATCCGGATTCCTTTCTTATGTTCTGTATTCTATTAACCAACTCTCTGGCAATACCTTCTTTACGCAAATCCTCGTTGATGGTAACATCCAACGCTACGGTTGTCTTACCAGAACTGGCCACCAACCAACCCTCAATATCCTGAGAACTAATCTCTACATCCTGTAACTGTAAATTAATACTTTTATTTTCTATTTGAATGGATAATTCGCCCTCTTGTTCAATTTTTTGGATATCATCCTGTGTAAAGGTGTTTACCATTTGGGCAATCTTCTTCATATCCTTGCCATATTTGGGGCCTAAAGTCTTGAAATTAGGCTTAATACGTTTCACCAAAATGCCCGAAGCATCATCCAACAATTGAATTTCTTTTACGTTCACTTCTGATTTTATCAAATCCGAAACGGCTGTAATATCCATCCTATCTTTTTCATCTAGCACAGGAATCATAATCTTCTGTAACGGCTGTCTTACTTTTATTTTTTCTTTTTGACGAATGGAAAGTACCAATGATGAAATTGTTTGTGCCTTGTTCATTTTGGTCTCCAAGCCTTTATCGATTAAATTGATATTAGCTTTGGGAAAATCTGCTAAATGTACACTTTCAAAATTCTCGGAATTTGTAGTTGCTATCAAATCCCTATACAATTGATCCATAAAGAATGGCGCAACCGGAGCCGATAATTTAGAGACCGTTACTAAACATGTATATAAGGTCTGATAAGCCGCAATTTTATCCTTCTGGTAATCTCCTTTCCAAAAACGTCTTCTACATAGACGAACATACCAATTGCTAAGGTTTTCCTGAACAAAATCCGATATTGCCCTAGTAGCCTTCGTAGGTTCGTAATCTGCGTAGGCCTCGTCTACAATAGTAATAAGTGAATTTAATTCGGATAAAACCCAACGGTCTATCTCTGGTCGTTCCAAAACCGGAATATCATCTTCCCTATAAGCAAAAGCATCAATATTCGCATATAGTGCAAAGAAAGAATAGGTATTGTAAAGGGTTCCGAAAAACTTCCGTTTTACCTCAACGATTCCTTCTGTATCAAATTTTAAGTTATCCCAAGGATTGGCATTGCTGATCATATACCAACGGGTAGCATCTGCCCCATGATTGTTCATGGTTTCAAAAGGATCCACTGCATTGCCTAAACGTTTGGACATTTTTTTTCCCTCCTTATCCAATACAAGTCCGTTGGAAACTACATTTTTATAGGCAACGGAATCAAAAACCATAGTTCCAATAGCATGAAGTGTATAAAACCAACCTCTCGTCTGATCAACACCCTCAGCAATAAAATCCGCGGGGAACGTTTCTCCTTTATCAATAAGATTTTTATTCTCAAAAGGGTAGTGCCATTGCGCATACGGCATGGAACCACTATCAAACCAAACATCTATCAAATCGCTTTCACGTTTCATGGGTTTCCCAGAAGCGGAAACCAAAGTAATTTGATCTACAATATTTTTATGCAAATCAATTTTGTCATAATTCCTCTCGGACATATCTCCAACTACAAAATCCTCGAAAATATCCTTTTTTAAAATTCCTGCTTCAACGGCTTTCCCCATCTCTTGTTTTAGTTCCGCAACCGAACCTATCATTAGTTGCTCGGTTCCATCTTCCGTGCGCCAAATGGGTAACGGTATTCCCCAATATCTGGAACGGGAGAGATTCCAATCGTTTGCATTCGCCAACCAGTTTCCAAAACGACCTTCACCAGTAGCCTTTGGTTTCCAATTGATAGTTTGGTTCAACTCGAACATTCTGTCCTTAATGTCCGTTACTTTAATAAACCAAGAGTCTAAAGGATAATACAATATAGGCTTATCCGTACGCCAACAGTTAGGATAACTGTGAACATACTTTTCTACCTTAAATGCTTTATTCTCTTCTTTTAGTTTAATGGCGATTTCTACATCAATAGACCTTTCTGGGGCATGATCATCTTCATAATATTCGTTCTTTACATATTTACCACCAAATTCCCTTAATTCTGGTCGAAACTTACCTTGTAAATCTACTAGAGGAACGGGGTTTTTGTTTTCGTCCAGAACAAGTAATGGAGGTACTTCAGGAAAGGCCTGCTTAGCCACCAAGGCATCGTCAGCTCCAAAGGTTGGTGCCGTATGTACGATTCCCGTACCATCTTCGGTTGTTACGAAATCTCCTGCAATTACCCTAAAAGCATTTTCCGCATTCTCATAAGGCAAAACATAATCTATTAGTTGCTCATACCTGATTTCCAATAGATCCTTACCCAGAAACTCCTTTACAATGTAAAAAGGAATCTTTTTATCCCCAGATGCATATTCCAATAATGCAGGTTTATCATCCACTTCATAGAACTTGCCCGCAAACTGTTTCCCTACCAAATTTTTGGCTAGGATAACGTTCATGGGTTGAAAAGTATATTGATTATAGGTCTCCACCAATACATAATCAATCTTAGCCCCTACCGTAAGAGCGGTGTTGGAAGGCAATGTCCAAGGTGTGGTGGTCCAAGCTAAGAAGTAAATATCGCCCTCGTTCTGTAAAAAATCTGGTAAGGTGCTTTCAACAGCCTTAAATTGAGCGGTAACCGTGGTATCCGTAACATCCTGATAAGTACCCGGCTGATTCAACTCATGAGAGCTTAATCCAGTCCCCGCTTTTGGAGAGTAGGGCTGTATCGTATATCCTTTATAAATTAAGCCTTTGTCATATATCTTTTTCAGCAACCACCAAACAGACTCCATATATTTGGACTTGTAGGTAATATAGGGGTCCTTCATATTCACCCAATAACCCACTTGTTCCGTCATGGAGTTCCAAACATCTGTATAGCGCATTACGGCCTTTTTACAGGCGGCATTGTACTCCTCCACGGATATTTTTGTACCTATATCCTCTTTAGTGATTCCCAATTCTTTTTCAACCCCCAATTCGATAGGCAAACCATGTGTATCCCAACCCGCCTTTCGTTTAACCTGAAAGCCTTTCATGGTTTTGTACCTAGGAAAAATATCCTT
>JBARUM010000416.1:0-1929 GCA_049645725.1 Maribacter sp. | reverse complement strand
CCCTAATGTAGTTCCTGTGGATTTCGTGGCAGTAGAACGTTCAAACGCACAGAAAGAGGAATTAGAGCTTGCTTTAAAAGCCTATTTTGCAAAAGCGATAGCCTCAGGTGAAATCGTAGGTGCCGGAGTAAGTGTCGTAAAACAAGGTTCTATTATAATTTCGGAAGGATATGGCAGGAGGAGTACCAATAGTTCTAATCATATTAATGGGGAAACCGTATTTAGACTTGGGTCTCTTTCTAAAGGATTTGCAGGAGTATTCGTGGCCAGTTTAGAGCATGAGAAAAAACTTGGATGGAACAATAAGGTCACAGCTTATTTGCCGAACTTTAAATTGGGAGACAGTTTAAATACTAATAAAATTAGGCTTTCCCATATTTTATCGCATACATCCGGAGCACCCTACCATAGCTTTACCAATCTTGTAGAAGCAGACTTACCATTACAAACTATTGCTGAACGTTTTAATGAAGTAGCACCTATAAGTGAACCTGGTTTACAATACAGTTATCAGAATGCGCTATTTGCCCTTTCTGGAGAAATAATAGAATCAGCTACTGGTCAAGATTTGGCAACGGGATTGTATAATCGGTTTTTTAAGCCGCTGGGCATGTGCTCCACTTCTATGGATTATAAAACCTTAGCGGATACGGAGAATGTAGCTTTCCCACATTCTCGAAGAAAAAATGGATGGAGGAAGTTATCACTTTCAGATAGTTATTTTAATGCTATTGCCGCTGGTGGGATTAATGCAAGCGCACATGATATGGGTAAATGGATGCGTTTTTTGCTAGGTCATAACCCAAAAATACTTGGTCAGCCTGCTTTTTTCGAGGCGTTTGAGCCATTTATTGAAATACCGGGCAGGAACAAATATTACCATCGCTGGCCAGGACATACCAAGTCTTATTATGGTTATGGATGGCGAATCCACAAATTTTTGGAAGAAGATACCAAAATCGAAAAAACAATTTGGCACCATGGTGGAAGCGTAAATAATTTTCGAAACGAAATTGCCGTCTATCCCGAAGATGATTTGGGAATTTGTGTGCTTTTAAACAGCAATTCTAGGTTGGCAAGAACGGTCATTCCGGATTTGTACCAGATTATAAATAACATTTACCAGCAACCCTCTGCGAGACTTGCCCAAAATAACACTAGAAATGAATCTTATCCTTCTAAGGGATAATTCTTACTAAGATTTAGAAAAAATCTAAGTGTTTGACTACACCTATTTATCTTTTTAAATACCTAATTTTAGGTTATAATTCTCTTTGACCAAAGAGGAAGTATAGTTAAAGATACATCAACGCAATGCCAAATAAACTGTTTGCCGAATTCCCAGAGGTTTCCGCCAAAGCGTGGAAGCAACAAATCCAGTTCGACTTAAAGGGTGCGGATTATAATGATACGGTGGTCTGGGAATCTCCAGAGGGCATTAAGGTTAAGCCTTTTTACCATCAAGAAGATATTATTAACCTAAAATTAAAATCAAGCAACAACAAGGGCTGGAAAATTGGTCAAACAGTTTATGCCGGGAACACAATTATGGCGAATGTTAAAGCTCTGGACTTTTTACAAAGAGGGGCAGAGGGTATTCTATTTATTGTGCCCTCGGAGGATATACAAATTGCCGAGCTTTTAAAGGACATTAAAATTGACCGGATTCCCATCTATTTTGAACTTCAATTCCTGTCCAAGGATTACGTAAACACTATTAAGTCTTTCATAGGTGATTCAGCCTCACATATATTTTTTAGTATTGATATTATTGGGAATCTCGCTAAATCGGGAAATTGGTTTGAAAGCTTAGAAAAGGATGACAAGGCTTTAGAAGGTATTATGGGTATAGAACTAGAAAATACTTTACACGTAGATATAGCACTTTATCAGAATGCCGGGGCAACTATTGTACAACAATTGGCCTTC
>JBARUM010000415.1:0-17448 GCA_049645725.1 Maribacter sp. | reverse complement strand
TTTAGGTGGGATGACGCCAGGAAATAAAGAATCGTTTCCGCATCATACACCAGACTTTAAAATTGATGATAGTGGATTATTATTAGGCGTTAGGACTTTAACGGAAATGAGCTTAGATTATTTAAATAGCGATAAAACACCGTTGTTGGACACAAAACCCAAAGGATAACATACATGGTCCAAACGTTTGCTTTTTTGTCCACAGTGCCATGGTGGACTTGGATTCTTTTGTTCCTACTTTTGGTTGCGATATGGGATGTTTTTATTCAAAAACGACATACCATAAAGCACAACTTCCCTATAGTGGGTCATCTGCGTTATTGGTTGGAAAGTATTGGGCCGGAAATGCGCCAATATTTTGTAGCCAACAATCGAGAAGAACTTCCCTTCAACCGGATTGAAAGAGGATGGATATACGCCTCGGCAAAAAAGGAGAATAACTATGAAGGTTTTGGTTCTGACAGGGATTTGTACGCGCATCAACATGTTTTTATAAAAAATAGAATGATGGCCTATAAAACCCCAGACGGTCATCCAAATAACGAAGACACTTCATTTATGCCCTGTGCAAAGGTAATGGGAGCTTATAATAAGAGAAAACAACCTTACAGACCCGCAAGCATTATTAATGTTTCGGCTATGAGTTTTGGTTCTTTGTCCAGTGCGGCGGTCGAAGCTATGAATAAAGGGGTGAAAAAAGCCGGTGCATACCATAATACCGGTGAAGGCGGACTTTCCCCCTATCACAAACAAGGTGGTGATGTAATTTTTCATTTTGGAACCGGATATTTTGGTGTCCGTACTAAAGATGGTAATTTTTCTATGGAAAAAATGAAGACTCTTGTCGACACAAATCCATGTATCAAAGCCATTGAAATTAAACTATCACAAGGCGCAAAACCAGGAAAAGGTGGTGTTCTTCCGGGAGCAAAAATTACTTTGGAAATAGCCGAAATAAGGGGTGTGGAAGTTGGAAAAGATGTGCTTTCTCCCGCCACGCATAAAGCATTCTCCAATGTTAAAGAGCTTATGGAACTTGTTGAAGCTATTGCAACGGAAACAGGTTTACCAGTTGGAATTAAAGGTGCTATCGGAAAACTGGACCAATGGGAAGAACTAGCAGATTTAATGTTAGAGACGGGTAAAGGCCCTGACTTTATTACCATTGATGGTGGAGAAGGTGGCACTGGTGCCGCTCCGCCATCGTTTGCAGATCATGTTTCCTTACCTTGGGTCTATGGGTTCACAAGCTTATACCGCGTTTTTCTTGATAGAAATCTTACAAATAGAATCGTATTTATTGGAAGTGGAAAATTAGGTTTTCCGGCTAAGGCTGCAATGGCATTTGCCATGGGTGCGGATTGTATAAATGTTGCTCGTGAAGCAATGATGAGTATTGGCTGTATCCAAGCTCAGGTTTGTCACACTAATCGTTGTCCTACCGGAATTGCTACACAAAATAAATGGTTGCAGAATGGTATAAATATACCATTAAAATCTGCCCGTTTGGCACAATATTTTAAAACTTTCCGAAAAGAGTTTTTAGAAATTACTCACTCAGCAGGTTACGAACATCCTTGTCAGTTTACGATGGATGATTTACAGGTAAACGTGGATGACAATTCCCTAAACAGAACACTTACTTCCATCTATGGTTATAATAAGATGCAAGTTCCGTTCGCCAGTTTGCAAGAATTAAAAGACTGTTCGTATCTTGGAGGCCAATAAAGAGCAAGAACAAATTTAATCTACGATATATGAAAATAAAATTTTTACTGTCCTTAGTGATGCTATTATCCACGCTTTTGACCTTAGCGCAGAAAAAAAGTGAATTGATTGCACGCAATCAGAATCTTAAATTTCAGCTAGATTCCGTTAAGAGAATTGTTTCGGATGCAAAGCAAAATGAAAAAATTGGTCTTTTGAAGGCAGATGAACTTCAAACCCAAGTAACCGATCTTCAAGATGCTAATGCAACTTTATTGAAAAACCTGAATAGTTTTGCTGCACTTTCCAGTCAGAACTCGGAAAATATTAATAAAACACTGGCAACTTTAAAACGTAAAGAGAATCAATTAAAGGGCTTAGTCGATGGTTTTGCCAGTGCTGATTCCACTGCCTTAATAGTTCTAACCAATGCAAAAAGGACTTTGGGAGAAAATGCAAAAGTCCAAGTTAATGATGGTGTCGTCATCATTTCTGAAGGACTAGATTTTTTCTTTACCGACGGTCTGGGAACCAACCTCTTAGATTCTTCCAAAGATTGGCTCACTAATGTAGCTAAGTTAATCAACGCTAGCCCCAAAGCTGCCATAACTATCACAGGAATGACAATTACGGGAGAGTTTGATATCGCTTTAAACCAAGCGACGACAATAGCAAGAGTTTTGATAAAAGATAACGCGGTCAGCGGAGAACGTTTAAATATAAAAAGCGCTGATGGTGGCTTTAAGGAGTCTATTCAAATTAGAATACACCCAGACTACAAGGCTTTTTATGGAAAAGCGAAAGATGATATGAAGAATTAAAAAACATGCATTTCATCGATAACCTATTATAATAATTGATAAAATTAGTCGTTCTAGAGTCATAAACCGATAACTAATTACGTTAAACTCTTATTAAATGACTTCAGACCAAATTTTTCAACTTTTTGCTTATTTATTACCGTCAGTTGTTACGGGAGCTATTGCTTTTTACTTTTTTAGAATGCATACCAACAATGAGGAAGGTAGAAGACGTTATTTATTACATAAAGATTCACAAAAAGACACTTTACCTATAAGATTACAGGCCTATGAGCGTATGGCCTTGTTCTTGGAACGTATTGCCATACCAAGCTTGGTCGTTCGCGTTGGCCCTCAATCCAAAGACAAGGGAGCTTATGAAAATCTTTTGATCAAAAGTATAGAAACAGAATTTGACCATAATCTTTCACAACAGATATATCTAACGGATGAATGTTGGAACATTATCAAAGCATCAAAAAATGCTACAGTACAAATGATTCGAAAAGCTGCTATGAGTCAAACGGATTCGGCAGACAAATTAAGGGAAGATATTTTAACGGAAACGATGGATAAAACATCTCCTTCCTCAACTGCGCTGTCATATGTAAAAAAAGAGATCGGGGAACTCTGGTAAAAGCCCCAAGCCCCAAGCCCCAAGCCCCAAAAGGAGAAATAAAGTGTTTAAAATTTTTCTAGTTTCATCTCAATTAAGAACTACCAATGGAGACCTGAAGTACTTTTATTGCAAACTGCAATCTTTCTCTTTTACTTAACTTCACAATTAACTGTTGGCATTGCATAGATAATTGTTTTAATTATCCTTGAATAATTAATAGTTTAATTCCCCTAATTAGTAATTAAAACTCGTTAAGCTCGTTTGGATTCAGATTATAACCACTACGTGTATTAAGTTTTGGGTTCTCCCTTTGCGGCTAGGGGGATTTATTCATGCTCATTCGGCTCAATAGGATTTGTTTCCTCATTTTTATTCTTTGCGTATAAATAACCTCTTTTCCACCATAGGGTCATTTTGCCCTTATCAAAGATCAAGGAATTAGTGGTTAAAATGGTTGGGGTATAATATAGGTTGATAATGGCATTGTTTTGATTGGCAACCAACTTTCCTATTCGAATATTTTGATTTTCAATCCGATCTAAAATAAAACTCATCATCGTAGTCAATAGTTCAAACGGGTTTCTTGAAGGCATACGGTTCATATAATTAATTTCGGTATGTAGTACCACAACATCAACTTCTTTAGCACCACGGCGTATAGCCTCTTCAATTGGGACAATACTTCCCAACCCGCCATCTGCATATTCACATCCGTTCTTGCGTACCAAACTCATGAAAGGTGTGTAATTGGCGGAGGTCCATATCCAATCACAAAAATCATCGTACGAGCATTCCTTTAAGGTCTTATATTCTACCTGATTTAAAGAAAGATTAGAAACCGTAATTACCACATCCGGACTACCTTCCTTTAACTGCTTAAATTCCTGCTTGGTAAGACTATTCTCTATAAGCACCCTTAAATTTTCACTTTCCCCAAATGTCTTTTTACCTGAAAGAAAGTTTCTTAGGACATTCCAGTGGTTGATAGAGATTTCATCCACCCCATGTTTCTTTTTAACCACAAACGGACAATTGTTAAAAATACTTTTTTGATTAACATTGGAATAGATTTCCTTGATCTTATCCAACTTTCCTAATGCCAAATGCGAAATCAATAAACTACCCGTAGAAGTCCCTACGAACAAATCATATTTTTTTCCAGATTCCTGAATAAGAAATTGCGCAACACCTCCAGCAAAAGCGCCTTTACTACCACCTCCTGAAATGACCAATGCTCTCACGGTAATTCTATTTTAGTCTTAAGATAACGCAAATCTGACGGTTTAAGTTGTTTTGCAATGGCAACAATACGATTTTTACTTTCCAAATCGTCTAGTTTTATGTCTAACATTTTTCTCGTGAAATTTCGAAATTGCCACGAATGATGGTTTGTTGCCTTAATCAAATTAACAAAAAAATCATGATTCTCAGCTTTAATTTGAGAACCATACTGAAAAGCGGTTTGACGTATTTCAGGGTTATATGCTGCGCCTGTATAACCAATCAATTCATCTAAATACCTGGTCTTTTCAGAAATATTATAATCTGCAGTAACTAAGGCCAAGGCCAACCATAACAGCCTAACATTTTTATTTGGTAAGCCGCTGATGTTTTTGGTGCTGTCCAAATATTGATTTCTGTTTTCAGGAAAATTACTCCATAGTCTTATCAGTGCTATCTCATTAGTAATATAACTTTCATCATCCAGAAGCGTTTCATAGAGTGATTTTAAACCTTTGGGGGACCGGCGTGCTCCTGAAATTCCATATAGGGAATTAGCCAAGGCTTGCCTAATGGGAACAGTATCCAATGCAAATGCATTTAGAATTAAAGTTTCAGGAAGTATTCTATGATGATTCTCTATCAAGGCTTTTCTAAATTGGACAACTTTAGTTTTGTTCCAGTAGTCCTCATAATCCACATCATCACTTTTAGTTCGCAGAAACCTATTTTCCATAATAAATAATAAATCCAAGGATTCACAAGATTCCCTTAAGACCATTTTTATGTTTTCAAAAGGAAGTTCTTTACTTTCTAACCAAAGCAATTTAAAAGTTGTTAGGTCCAAACCACTGGCACTCTCTATTTCATCTAGAAAGTCGTCGATGGTAACATTTTTAAATTGATATTTTAGCAGATAATTTTCAATACCATTCTTAAACGCTTCATCACCTACTAGTTCCCTTAGCATTACTAGAGCCCACGCGCCTTTTTCATAAAATGTAAGACTACTGGCTTTTGGGTTCAGTAAAGACTCTCCTTCTCCCCTATCGGAAAGTTCTTTTAACTGTTTGGCCGAATCATATAACTTCCAATACAAATGATCTTCCCCAAATATTTCCTGTTCGGCTAAATAAGCGTAATACGTGGCAAAACCTTCATGTAACCAATGGTGGTTACCATCCTTCTCCGTAACCAAATTCCCAAACCATTGGTGTGCCAATTCATGCGCATTTACGTTTACATAGTTTTTATCTACAAATGATGTGGAATCAATCATATAAGAATCCGAAAAGATATTAGCTGTTGTATTTTCCATCCCGGCATATAAAAAATCACGTACAGGTATTTGCTTGTAGTTTTGCCAGGGGTATGGAACTCCAATTTCTTCTTCCAGAAAATCAAAGATTTGTTTCGTATGGCGGTAGGTTGGTTCAACTTTTAAACTATCATGCGAATAATAATAATTTTCAATAGGAATTCCCGTACCTGAAACTAACTCTTGTTTACTGTAATCCCCAATTATGAATGCCAGCAAGTAGCTGCTCATGGGTTTTTGCATGTCATACTTCCAAGTAGCGGTATTCAGGTTTATAACCTTCTCTTTCAATTTACCATTAACGATGCATTCGTAGTTTTTATCAAAAGTGATACTTAAATCAAATTCAACTTTTTCTTCCATATCATCAAAACTTGGTAACCAATGACTGGTATATTTCCCTTGACCTTGAGTCCAGACCTGTCTGCCAGCGGACATTGTTTGGTTATGATTTTCAACGTCATTACCCCATCCTAGAAAGTAAACTGTTTGTTTTGGTGTGCATTCATAATTTAACTCCAGTATATGTTTTTCTCCCTTCTTAAAGGAGTTTTTAATAAAGGCCCTAAGGCCATCGTAGGTATATAGGGCTGTTTTCCCGTCTAACTTTATCCAAGTAAAATGCATATTCTTCGCATCTAGAAAAATCGAATCTAAATTACTTAAGACCACAAATTCATAGCGAACGGTTCCTTTAATGCTTTTTACATCGGGTAACGGTCTTATGGAAATTTGACCCTTTATAAAATCTACTTTATCCTGATGCTGGGCAATCCCTGAACAACTAATCAGAAAAAAAATAATGTAATACCTAAGCATATTATATTCCATGTAATTGTTAACCCAAATTTAGGCTTTTCGTTTATTGCAGTTCAAGGTCTTAAGTTCTAAATTCGTTGAATGAATGCCAGTTTTCTACAAACTCCCATTGTTTATTTAAAAGGCGTTGGCCCTAATAGGGCAGAAAGCCTACAATCGGAATTGGGAATTCAAGTATATCAAGATCTATTGAATCTCTTTCCCAATAGGTACATTGACAAGACCAAATACTACAAGATAAACCAGCTACAGAAAAGTAATGCCGATATACAGGTAGTTGGCAGCGTAATAAATATTAAAACTGTAGAACAAAAAAAGGGTACACGCTTGGTAGCAAAATTTCAAGATGAAACAGGAGAAATGGAATTGGTTTGGTTTCGAGGACAAAAATGGATTCGGGAAAACTTAAAGTTAAACCAACCCTATGTGATTTTTGGGAAATGTAATTGGTTTAATGGAGTTTTTTCCATGCCTCATCCAGAAATGGAACTCCTTTCCGAACACAAAAAAGGCGTTAAAGTGCATATGCAACCTGTGTACCCTTCTACTGAAAAATTGAGTAACAAGGGTATTAGCAATAGGGTTATAAGTAAATTAATGCAGCAATTGTTTCTTGAAACCAAAGGCAAGTTCCCAGAAACACTATCCGATAAATTCTTGTATGAACTAAAATTGATGAACAAGAGTGATGCGTTGTTTAACATTCACTTTCCAAAAAATCAAGAACTCTTAGCTAAATCCCAATTCCGATTAAAATTTGAAGAATTATTTTATGTTCAAATGCAACTTATCGCCAAAAATATGTTGCACAAACAAAAAATTAAGGGTTTTAATTTTGACCAAGTAGGTGAACTTTTCAATAACTTTTATACAAATCATTTACCTTTTGAACTTACAGAGGCACAAAAAAGGGTTATAAAGGAGATTCGGGCAGATTTGGGAAGTAATGCACAAATGAATAGGCTTTTGCAGGGCGATGTGGGTTCTGGCAAAACTATAGTTGCCGTCATGATTATGCTTTTAGCAATAGACAATGGTTTTCAGGCCTGTTTAATGGCACCTACCGAGATTCTGGCCAATCAACACTATAACGGAATTACCGAACTTCTAAAAGGAACGGGGATTACGTGTGAGTTGCTTACAGGCTCGGTCAAAAAATCTGTAAGAAAACCCATTCATGAGCACCTGGAAAATGGAGAACTCAATATCCTTATTGGCACGCATGCTCTTTTGGAAGATAAAGTTCAGTTTAAAAATCTGGGTTTAGCCATTATTGACGAACAACACCGTTTTGGAGTGGCTCAACGTTCTAAACTTTGGCAAAAGGGAAGTCCACCCCTTACCCCTCCCAAAGGAAGAGTAAAAGAAATTCATTACAAATATCAGACGGCAAGACCATCCACCTATAAACTCTTAAAAGAATTACAAGAAGAAAATAAAAAACACACTGCCGATGCAGAAAAGCAACTTTGGCAACAACTAAAGACCCAAAAAATGGGCGATAAATTTCTTAGACAACATATTATTGATCAGTTTATGGTAGATTTTGTGTGCTTGTCCAAAAAATTGATTGTTGAAGTTGATGGTAGCTATCATGACCACCCTTACCAAAAAGAAGCGGATGCCATGAGAACTCAAATCCTAAGTGATTTTGGTTATAAAGTCCTACGATTTAAAAATGAGGAGGTAATTGGAGCAATTGATTCTGTAAGCAACAAGATTGAAACCAAATTGAAAAGCCTTCCCTTGGTGGAGGTTGGTGGGGCAATTCCACCTCATATATTGGTCATGACTGCAACACCTATTCCCAGAACGCTGGCAATGAGCCTTTATGGGGATTTGGATATTTCGGTAATTGATGAGCTACCTCCTGGCCGGAAACCCGTAAAGACGGTACATAGGTATGACTCCAACCGATTAAAAGTCTTCAAGTTTATAAGGGATGAAATAAAAAAAAGAAGGCAGATTTATGTGGTATATCCCTTGATTCAAGAATCAGAAGCTTTGGACTATAAAGATTTAATGGATGGTTATGAAAGTATAGTTAGGGACTTTCCTATGCCAGAATTTCAAATTTCTATATTACACGGACAAATGAAACCAGCTGATAAAGATTATGAGATGGCTCGTTTTATAAAAGGGGAAACCCAAATCATGGTCGCTACAACCGTTATAGAAGTAGGTGTTAATGTCCCCAATGCATCGGTTATGATTATTGAAAGTGCAGAGCGTTTTGGACTTTCCCAATTACATCAATTACGGGGGCGTGTTGGTCGTGGAGCAGATCAGAGTTTCTGTATTTTAATGACCAGTCATAAATTATCTGCAGAGGCAAAAACAAGACTTGAAACTATGGTTAGCACCAATGACGGTTTTGAGATTGCAGAGGTAGATTTAAAGTTACGGGGGCCGGGAGATATTATGGGAACACAACAAAGTGGAATTTTAAATATGAAAATAGCCGATATCATAAAAGATAATGATCTTCTTAAAACCGCCAGACATTACGCCCTTCAACTTCTAAAGTCAGACCCTAGTTTGGAAAAACCTGAGAATTTGGTTGTTCGTCACTCCTATGCACAATTGGTGAAGTACAAGAATATTTGGAATTATATCAGTTAGAAAACTGATCAAGGTATGCTTTTACCGTCTTTATTTATATACTAAAAAGTAGTGGTCTATTCTATTCTATTCCCTTTGATGTATATAGACTGTAGATTTTCTTTGGATATATATTCGGCCATCGTTCCTTTATAATGCAGTCCCAAACCATTTACTTTTGCGGCACGATATAATTCCTACTCTTAAAAACAAAGTAACAAAACCACAGACTAGTAAAGCTTAAACGAATCATGTGAGATCTTTTTTTGTTTTAAAAACAGATATCTAAAATTTGTCATTTATTTTTGCTCGTTGCAAATGCTAATAAACTATTTGTAGTTTATTTAAATTAACTAAGATGTTGAACGTCGTAATTTTAGAAGCTGTTAATTTCTAAACACTCCTTGTTTTTAATAGCTTTGTAAGCCTAGAATTCAAAGAATATGAGTACAAAGAAGACATTATTTGATAAAGTATGGGATTCACATGTAGTCCATCAAATAGAAAATGGTCCAGATGTATTGTTTATAGACCGTCACATGGTACATGAGGTAACAAGTCCGGTAGCATTTTTGGGTTTGAAAAATAGAGGAATTGGAGTAATGCATCCGGAGAAAACCTTTGCGACCGCCGACCATAACACTCCAACCATGAATCAACACTTACCTGTTGCGGATCCATTGTCCGCCAACCAACTAAGGATGTTGGAAGAAAATGCCACTGAATATGGTATTTCTTATTGGGGTTTGGGTCATGAAAAAAATGGGATTGTACACGTCGTAGGTCCGGAATATGGTATTACTCAACCCGGTGCCACTATCGTTTGTGGTGATTCACATACCTCTACACATGGTGCTTTTGGAGCCATTGCTTTTGGTATTGGAACATCAGAGGTGGAAATGGTTTTGGCTACGCAATGTATTTTGCAGCCTAAGCCTAAACGCATGCGTATAAATATTACGGGGTCACTTCAATATGGAGTCACACCCAAAGATGTCGCCCTGTTTATAATTTCTCAATTAACTACTTCAGGTGCAACTGGTTATTTTGTGGAGTATGCCGGAGATGTTTTCAAGAATATGACCATGGAAGGTCGAATGACTGTTTGCAACCTTAGTATTGAAATGGGTGCCCGTGGTGGTATGATAGCCCCAGATGAGAAAACATTTCATTATGTAAAAGGACGTGAATTTTCACCAAAAGGTGCAGCTTGGGATAAAGCAATGGATTACTGGCAAACATTGCATACTGATCCAGATGCGATTTTTGATAAAGAATTGACTTTTGATGGTTCTCTCATTGAGCCAATGATTACCTACGGTACTAATCCTGGAATGGGAATGGGTATTTCTAATGATATTCCAACCTCTAATATGGTTCAAGGTGGTGCATCAACATATAAGAAATCACTATTGTACATGAAGTTCGATGAGGGAGATTCCATGATTGGGAAACCTATTGACTTTGTTTTCTTAGGAAGTTGCACCAACGGAAGAATCGAAGATTTTAGGGCTTTTGCCTCCATTGTTAAAGGAAGAAAAAAAGCGGACAATGTTACCGCTTGGTTGGTGCCCGGAAGTCATAAAGTAGAGTCTGCCATAAAAGAGGAGGGTATTTTAGACATTCTTACAGAAGCTGGTTTCGAATTGCGTGAGCCCGGTTGTTCTGCTTGCTTGGCAATGAATGATGATAAAATACCTTCTGGAAAATTAGCGGTAAGTACATCAAATAGAAACTTTGAAGGAAGACAGGGTCCTGGCTCGAGAACGCTTTTAGCCAGTCCGTTGGTGGCAGCAGCTGCAGCAGTTACCGGCAAGGTGACCGATCCAAGGGAGTTAATGCAGGAAATCGTTGCCGGTTGATGGTTGTCGTTTGATAGTGCGATGCACCTCAACAAACCAGGATACCTTCAACGAACAACTACGAACTATTAACAAAATAAAAATGGCATACGATAAATTCAATATACTAAAATCAAGTGCAGTACCACTCGCTATAGAAAATGTGGACACCGATCAAATTATACCTGCACGTTTTTTAAAGGCTACTGAACGCAAAGGCTTTGGCGATAATCTTTTTAGAGATTGGCGTTATAACCAAGATAATACTCCAAAGGAAGATTTTGTACTTAATGATTCCAAATACAGCGGTAAAATTCTAGTAGGCGGCAAAAATTTCGGATCAGGGTCTTCCCGTGAACATGCTGCTTGGGCCGTTTATGATTATGGATTTCGATGTGTGATTTCTAGTTTTTTTGCTGATATCTTTAGAGGTAACTGTCTTAATATAGGAGTCTTGCCCGTTCAAGTAAGTGCAGAATTTCTTCAAAAAATATTCAATGCGATAGATACCAATCCAACTACTGAATTTATTGTTAGTCTTCCAGATCAGATGGTAACTATAGAGGCCACTGGAGAAACAGAACCCTTTGATATCAACGATTATAAAAAAGGTAACATGACCAATGGTTTTGACGACATAGATTATTTGTTGAATATTAAAGATAAAATTCAGGAGTTTGCAAAAAGCACTCCCCTTTAATGTCAAGATATAGTAAAAACCTATCTTAAAAAAATAGATTTTATATTCCTGCAAGCGTGTAGAAACAATTTAATACGCCAAATAATTTTCCTAAATAAATAGAAATAAGTTGAACATGAAGAGAAATTTGGAAATAATGGATACCACGCTGCGCGATGGTGAGCAAACGTCCGGTGTATCCTTTTCCGCTTCTGAAAAACTTACACTTGCCAAGTTGTTGCTAGAGGAGCTTAAAGTAGACCGTATAGAGGTAGCATCCGCAAGGGTCTCTGAAGGGGAATTGGTAGCAGTTCAACAAATTACCGAATGGGCGGCATCAAACGATTATTTGGACAAAGTAGAGGTCCTCACTTTTGTTGATAGTGGAATTTCATTAAAATGGATGGAAAAAGCAGGTGCCAAATCTCAGAATTTATTGACGAAAGGTTCCTTAAACCACCTAAAATATCAATTAAAAAAAACTCCAAAAGAGCACTTTAGCGAAATTGAGGATACTTTTTCCAAAGCAAATAAAAAAGGTATTATAAACAACATCTATTTAGAAGACTGGAGCAATGGTATGAGAAATTCCAAGGCCTATGTTTTTCAGTTCCTGGATTTTTTGACCACACAACCTGTCAAAAGAGTTTTACTCCCCGACACCTTAGGCATTTTAACCTATAAAGAAACATTTGATTTTATTTCAGAAATTATAGGGCGCTATCCAAAAATGCATATAGATTTTCATGGTCATAACGATTATGACCTAGGAGTGGCGAACGTTATGGAAGCGGTAAAAGCCGGTTGTCATGGTCTTCATCTTACCGTGAACGGTATGGGGGAGCGTGCGGGTAATGCGCCAATGGCAAGTGCCATAGCGGTTATTAATGATTTTTTGCCGGACGTTCAAATAGCGGTCAACGAATCCTCTTTATTTAAGGTAAGTAAATTGGTATCGGCATTTACCGGGTTCGGGATTCCTGCAAATAAACCCATCGTAGGAGATAATGTATTTACGCAAACTGCTGGTATTCATGCAGATGGTGATAGTAAAAAGAATCTTTATTTTAGTGATTTAATGCCCGAGCGCTTTGGTAGAAAACGAAAGTATGCGCTTGGAAAAATGTCCGGTAAGGCTAATATTCAAAAAAATCTTCAGGAACTTGGCCTAACTTTAAACGATGATGAACTCAAAAAGGTAACGGCAAGAATTATAGAACTTGGAGATAAAAAAGAACGGGTTACCAAAGAAGATTTGCCCTATATTATTTCTGATGTATTGGATAGTAAAACTAGCCAACAAAAGGTTTTCGTAAAATCATATGTATTGACTCATGCTAAGGGTTTAATGCCGTCCACTACCCTTTCCGTTGAAATCAATGGTAAAAATTACGAGGCACATGCGCAAGGAGATGGTCAATATGATGCGTTCATGAATGCATTACGAAAAGTCTATAATCCCTTGAAAATAGCATTGCCAACCTTAGTGGATTATGCTGTGCGTATACCACCTGGAAGTAATTCCGATGCCCTTTGTGAAACTATTATCACTTGGGCTTTCGATGGAAAAGAATTTATATCACGTGGTTTGGATTCAGATCAAACCGTATCAGCGATAAAAGCAACAGAAAAAATGTTAAATATCATTTAATCATAAAATGAATATCCTTTAAGCCTTAAATCAAACAACCACTATTATAATGAAACTAAACATAGCACTTTTAGCCGGAGACGGCATAGGACCTGAGGTAATTGATCAAGCCGTCAAAGTCTGTGATGCCATAGCAGTAAAATATAATCATGAAATAAACTGGAAACCTGCTTTAACAGGAGCGGCTGCAATTGACGCTGTAGGCGAGCCCTATCCTGATGAAACACATGAGATTTGCGCAAATGCCGATGCTGTTCTTTTTGGTGCTATCGGTCACCCAAGGTTTGATAACGATCCTTCTGCTAAAGTTCGTCCAGAGCAAGGATTGTTAAAAATGAGACAAAAATTAGGATTATTTGCCAATGTACGACCAACATTCACATTTCCCTCTTTAATTGATAAATCCCCTTTAAAAAGGGAACGTATAGAAGGAACGGATTTAATTATTCTTCGTGAATTAACGGGTGGCGTCTACTTTGGTGAACGTGGCAGAAAAGATGGCGGAAATACCGCATTTGATACCATGACCTATACCCGAGCGGAAATTCAGCGTTTGGCCAAAAAAGGTTTTGAAATGGCCATGGGTAGGTCTAAACGTTTATGTTGTGTGGACAAGGCCAATGTATTGGAGTCTTCAAGATTATGGAGGGAGACGGTGCAGGCAATGGAAAAAGATTACCCTGAAGTAGAGGTTTCATATGAGTTTGTAGATGCAGTTGCCATGCGCCTAGTACAATGGCCAAAAGGCTATGATGTCATCATTACCGAAAACCTTTTTGGTGATATACTAACAGACGAAGCCTCCGTAATATCAGGTTCCATGGGCTTAATGCCTTCTTCGTCCGTCGGTAACAAAGTATCCCTTTATGAGCCAATACACGGTTCTTATCCGCAAGCTGCCGGTAAAGATATCGCAAACCCATTGGCAACAGTACTATCCGCAGCTATGCTTTTTGAAGATATGGATTTAAAAGAAGAAGCTCAAACAATTAGAGACGTAGTCAACAAATCCTTGGCGGCGGGTATAGTAACCGAAGATTTGGCAGAAGACGGAAAATCGTATAAAACCAGTGCGGTCGGTGATTGGCTCGCTAAGAATATATAATATAAGCGTATCGGCACATTTTCATATGAAGTTTGGAAACATTTATTCTAAAGAATAAACTTATCATAATTTTGAAATACTAAGCGTTATATGGTTTAAAAGAGTTAAACCCATTGGATTAAAAAGTACACATCTTAAAGTTTAGTTGGTTTGATTGATTTGAAGATGTCATAAATAGTATGCCTCCTAATTGTCCTTTTATTGCCTACGCAATCTTCTAATTATCTTAAGTTTATATCCTGATTTCATAGTTTAAAAGTTGAATTTGGCACCAAAACCCTGATCAAAAGACACTTTATAAAAGTTAATTTTTATTCTTTCCGAAATTATTTTCATTTGAACTATAACAAAATGAACAATAATTACGTTAAAGTAAGAATTATCTTATATTTTATATAATGCAAATCTTTCAACAAAAGTACAAGTCTCTAAAGGAATTTACAGATATCCATATCGATTTTAAGCCCGATGTTTTTTTTCTTTTTATTTCTCCCTTGTTTCTCGAAACCGAAAATTTTATAGCGAATTTAAATTCAAGATTTCCAGATACATTATCTATTGGCTGCTCCACAGCCGGGGAAATACTTGGCAACGAAGTTTTAGACAATACCATTGTTTTAACAGCAGTCAAGTTTGAAAAAACAAAGCTGAAATTGGTTCAAATGGACTTGGAAAGTTATGAGATGGATAGTTATGCAACTGGAAAAGAGATTAGTGATGCTTTAAAAGGAGATGATCTAAGACATATTTTTGTTTTAAGCGATGGATTAGAAGTGAATGGCGCTGAATTGGTAAGCGGTCTACACGATGATTTGAATAAATCGGTAAGTATTACTGGTGGATTAGCCGGAGATGGAGCAGACTTTGGTAATACATTTGTTATTTATAATAATCAAATGGCCTCTAAAAAAGTGGTGGCACTTGGACTATATGGTAAAGATTTAAAAGTTGGATTTGCCTCCAAAGGTGGTTGGGACAGTTTTGGTATTGAACGTTTAGTTACTAAGTCTAAAAAAAATATACTTTATGAATTAGATGGTGAGCCAGCCCTAGACTTATATAAATCATATTTAGGAGATAAGGCAAAAGACCTTCCCGGATCAGGTTTATTATTTCCGCTGAGCATGAGAGATAAAAATGAAGGTATTCCTGTTGTGCGAACCATTCTAGGAATAAATGAGAAAAATAATAGTTTAACTTTCGCAGGCAACATTCCAGAGGGGGCCTATGTAAGGTTAATGAAAGCTAATGTTGACCGTATAATCAATGGTGCAGAAGAATCTGCAATCACTTGTAGAAAAAGTATGGAAGACGAACAACAGCTCGCCTTCCTTATAAGCTGTGTAGGTCGCAGACTTGTTTTAAAACAATTGGTAGAGGAGGAAGTAGAAGCCGTTAACGATCAGTTGGGAGACGATATTTTTAGCACAGGCTTCTACTCTTATGGGGAAATAGCCCCTTTTGATAAATTTTCACCTTGTGAATTGCATAATCAAACTATGACCATAACAACCCTGGCGGAATGAAAAGGTATCATAGGCTATTACATAGACAATTAAAAAAACTTGATTTAACAGCGGACTGTCTTGAACCAATTGGTTCCTTTTTGGAACAGGTTAACGAGGCATATATGGCTTTTGATAATGACTTGCATCAAGCGGAAACCGTTCTGGAAAAAAGCTCCCGAGAACTTTTTAATGCTAATAAACAACTTCTTTCCAAGTTTGATGCAGTATCAAACAGGTTAACCAAAGTTGCCGAAAATATTAAAGATGTAATTTTTGAAATAGATTTAAACGGAAACTGGAAATACCTTAACCCAGCCTGGGAAACACTTTCAGGATACTCGGTTGAAGAATGTATAGGGAAACCTTTTTATGAGAAAAATTATACTATTGATGGAGAACACATTATAAATTTTATTGATTTAGAACAATTAAATCAGGGTATTCAAAGTAGTGTAATAAAAGTAGAAACGGCAACAAAAGAGGTAAAATGGGTAGACATATCCGTAAAAGGAATAATAAACAAAGAAGGTGCCCATGAAGGATTTATAGGCACCATTGTTGATATTTCAACTCTTAAAAGAACGGAAATAGAACTCTTGAAAGCAAAGGAAAAAGAGACCTTGGCAAACAAGGCAAAGGATGATTTTTTATCCACGATGTCACATGAAATAAGGACTCCACTAAATGCTGTTATAGGTATAAGCCATTTACTACTGTTAGAGAACCCTAAAGAAGATCAGTTGGAAAATTTACAAACCTTAAAATATTCATCAGAACATTTGTTAGGTTTGGTAAATGATATCCTTGACTTCAATAAAATCACTTCGGGCGCATTGGATTTGGAGCAAAGTGAATTTAATATGGCGCATTTGCTAAATGGAATACAGGGTATTTTTAATAATAAAGCGAAGGCAAAAAATATTCGATTTGCTATAAAAAAAGATAATATGCTACCCGAATTCTTTATTGGAGATAGTGTAAGATTGTCTCAAATAATTACCAATCTGGTTAGTAATGCTATCAAATTTACAGAGCAGGGTAAAGTTACGCTAGATATAGAAGTCATCATGGAAACTAAAGACTCCTGTTTACTTGAAATAAATGTAAAGGATACCGGCATAGGCATACCTAAAGAAAAACAAGAGAAAATTTTTAACTCTTTTGCTCAGGCAAACTCTGATACAACAAGAAAATATGGAGGAACTGGCCTAGGCCTGGCAATTTGTAAACAATTATTGGAAATCATGGGAAGTGATTTAACAGTAAACAGTGAAGAGGGTAAAGGTGCTACCTTTAGCTTTAATATGCAACTTCAAAAAGGTAAGAGTGACGCTACTAGCCAAGAAACTGAAGTTATTTTGGAAAAAGTTGACGAGAAATCAGATTTGTTAGGAGCTAAGGTTTTAGTAGCAGAAGACAACAAAGTAAATATTATGGTCATAAGTAAATTCCTTGTTAAATGGGGAATTGATTTTGAAATAGCTGAAAATGGCCAAATAGCTTTTGAAATGGCGACTACCAAAAACTATGACTTAGTACTAATGGATCTTCAAATGCCTGTAATGAACGGTTTTGATTC